>PWVP01000161.1 GCA_003561815.1 Campylobacterota bacterium
AGGTTGCTGCAATGGGCCTTGCTAGAAGCCTTGCTCGCAGGGGGCACAAGATAGACGTTGTTAATCTGCTGTGGGACGCACCAAGGCCTGGGCACGATATCTATCACTGGTTCAACGCGCATGGTCCCAAGGGTCCCTATCTGTCTTTTGCTCGTTTCGCTCATTCACAAGGAAAACCATGCTTTGCAACGCCCATTTGGTGGCCATTGAGTAGTGGAGAAATGAGGCTCTTCAAGTCAATGGCCCCTGAAAGCATCAGTGAGTGGCTTGAAAGAAGGGCTCTTTATGACCGATCTCTAGCTGCTGCTTGCGCAGAGACAGATGCTCTGCTCCCTAATTCCACAACAGAAGGAAAGGTGTTCGAATCCTTCTTAAGGGAGAACGGGGTCGAACCCCGACCATGGGTAGTTGTCCCCAACGCCGTCGATCGGGACGGAATACTTCGTGCCAGGGAGGGATCTCTAAAGTGGAAGGACAGGAAAGCCAGGATAATATCTGTTGGAAGGGTTGAACCGGCCAAGAACCAGCACAACCTGGCACGGGCCTTTTCCCTTTTTAGGGGGAACGCCAAGGGCGACGATGACAACGCTGTGTGCTGGAACAAAGATGCGGAACTCGTGCTGTGTGGAGAAATAAGCTCAATGGTTATCAGCCAGCTGATCAATTACTTCTTGCAGCCTGGCGTGAGCTTGACTGGGAGACTGCTTCAGTCCGAGGCCTTCAAAGAAATGTCTCGATCCCGCGTTCATGCCCTTCTTGGGGTTCATGAGACACCTGGGCTCACAACCCTGGAGGCTGCTGCATTGGGATGTCAGTTGGTGGTGTCGATTCCAGAGTTTGGAACCATAGGGGATTATCTTGAGGGGCTGATCATGGTAGACCCACTGGACCCAGCCTCCATCCTTGAAGGGTTGACGAAAGCAATGGAAACTGCTCCCGACCCGACATGGGCAGATCGCGTGTTAGAGGAGTTCAGCTACCAGCGCATAGCGGAGCTGGCCGAAGAGGCGTACAAAGAACTGGGAACGCATCGAGGAGGGTGACATGGCTGTACAAAACGAGGAGATAAGGAAGATAGTCGGCAGAACTACGGGGCTTACCAAGGCGTTTGATGCCCTTGATCCCGAAACAGGGGAGAGGGTTCCTGTCACATTTGGTCGTTTGCTTCTCACCGACATGTCCAGGCTTGATGAAGAGCTCGGAACCAATATGTTTGCAGCGATGACCGAGGCAGCCTCTGCTGGAGAGGGGAAGACTTCTATCCCCAAAGACTGGGACTATAAAGTTCAGCTGGCTGTTTTCTTCGCCTCCCTGAAAAAGGTCGAGCCCAACATCAATCGGACAGAAGCGGCGGAGATTGTGGCCCTGCTCCCTGCAACGGAATACTGGAAGGCTTTTGCGTGGGTTGTGTTTGGAACCCTTGGACAGGAAGAGGGCGAAGAGAGGTACACCAAAAGCACAGCTTGATAGAGGGATTCCTGTTCTGAGATGGGATGTATATGGACCCATACTTTGTTCAGTGTATCCTGGATATAAGCTGTCCGATCTCTTCGAGTCAACGCCCGATGAGATTCAGGTGTTGATTGCGGGGCTTGAGTGGGTGCGCAAGTTCGAGCAACTGGGGGATAGCATGATTTCACCAAAGGACAAGCGCAAGATTCGATTGCCCAAGGTCGTTGATTATTGGTATGGCCCTCCCAGAAAGAAGGGCGAAGACAAAAATGTTCGCCACCTGAACGAAGGGAAAGACATGCGTGCTTGACCCTGGGGTCGGGGGCGAATATTCTATGAGGGTGCAAGACGGTTGTGTCGAACCCACGACCGACCCACCTCGTTGAGGCGACTCCTTGACGGGGTGGTCAGAGGCTATGGGCTGAGGATGAATCCTAGGCAGTAGTCCCAAGCTCAGGCCGACAAAAGCTCTAGCAGGGCAGAGGCAAAAGGCATGAAGCCTAGTCCCCAAACCGGGCGCGAGTGCGATCCCCGCCTGCTCTGCCAGGTTCAGGTTCCGGGGCCGCTACAGGCGGCTAGTGGGGAGTGCGCACAGGGGATGTGTGGGTGGGCGCTACGGCAACGCTGCGTTTGCTCAAGCCGGTTCAACTCCGGTGCTCCCTTCCAGGATCATCTATAGGCAGAACGGATGATGCACGAGGCCGGGCACTGTGGCTCTACCTGGCTTCGAATAGCTGGGAGGGGACATGTTCTGGTGGAGACGGGTGTTTCGGGCGGGTAGCCGCAGAATCGCCGTGTTCTTCTCGCGCCACACGATAGCGGGCCGCATGTTCGGCGTCTTCTTCTACCTGTGTCTTGGACACAGTGAGTGGAGAGAGTATCTGCGCTGTGTGTTCAGCACGGACTGGGTTCGCCTAGACGACGGGTACTGGTTTCTCAAGCTAGGGCCGCTCATGCTCTCAAGCTCACCCATCTACTAACACCCGCCAAGAAGAAATCGAGCCAGAACCAGCGGACTTGCTCCAAACAGCAATTTCCTTGCATAGAGACATCTCTTTGCCCATTCTCTTTCTAATATGGCGGACGTGCTTGCACGCAGTTGGGTAAGCGTCAACGCAGACCTAAGGCCTCTCAATCAGGCCATGAATCAGGCCGTGAGAGAAACGGAGCAAGGGCTTGCTCGCGTTCAAAAATCAGGCCTCAATATGGCCGGAGCCTTGGCCGGTTCGTTTACCATGGTTGCCGCTGCAACTGCCGCACTTGCATTTGGGGTCAAGCAGCTCTCCGAACAGGCGATAGAATACGAAGACCGCTGGAGAAGGGTTGCTTCCGTTGCAAAAAGCTCTTCACAGGATATAAGAGATTTAGCCAATGAGGTTTCTAATCTGGCCGTTGGTGTTGGCATCCCGCAGTTTGAGGCCGTAGATGCTCTCTATGAGATTGTGGACGTAGGGTTTGAGGGAGCAGAGGCCATTCGGATCTTTGAATATTCCCTTGCAGCTGCAATAGGAAGATGGGAAGACCTTAGAGGGGTGGCCAGGGCCGTTACTGCCACCCTTCACGCCTGGAACCTTGGGGCAGAACGTGCTGGGGACGTTACAGACATGATGGCCAAAGCAGCCAACATTGGCAGAGGAAGCATGGAGGACCTTGGACAACAAATGGCCGCTGTTGCCTCCATGGTCGTTGGTCCTGTTGGAGCATCCTTCCAAGAGCTTCTGGCCCTTGTAGCCCATCTTTCTCGCACAGGTCTAGGTTTTGCAGGGGCATTGCGTGTTATGAGTGCGGGGATGAGAAGGCTTCTTACTGAAGGGGGGGAGGTAAGAAGGGTTCTCGACCACCTTGGTGCCAGCAGTTTTCCGGGCCTGGTACAACAAATGAGAGATGCTGGACATACTGGAGATGCATTTATACAGGCCTTGGTGAAAATGGCAGAAGGAGCAAGAGAGCTTGGTGTAAACATATATGACATTATCGGTGAGGGGGCCAGACAAGCGGCTATGCTCCGCATTCTCACCGGGGACTCTGAAGAGTATCTTTCAATCCTTGAAGAAATACGGGAAGCGGGTGGAACGGTATCCGAGTTGTATTTAGAGGCCCTGGAATCAAGCAAGCTTGCTACTAGTGCCTTTGGAACAGAACTACAAAG
>PWVP01000063.1 GCA_003561815.1 Campylobacterota bacterium
CAAAGAGATGGTGTCGATGCCGCATTCGCCGCCGCAGATCGCTTCAAAGCTGCTCTTTTTATCGTGGCCCAATGCACTGATTAGACCCATGCCCGTTACTACTACGCGTCGCAAATACGCCTCCTGAGTGAGTTAATCATCTGGAGCGAAAACCGTAGTTTTGGCTTCAGAGGATTAGCTAAAAGGGGCCTTTTGGCCCCTGTGGATTACTTTTTAGCGTTCTCGATGTAGTTGAGCGCATCCCCTACGGTCTGAATCTTCTCAGCCTCTTCGTCGGGAATCTCGATGTCAAACTTCTCCTCAAGAGCCATAACCAGCTCCACCACATCCAGGCTGTCTGCGCCCAGATCCTCTACAAACTTCGCGCCCTCTTTAACTTCATCTTCGTTGACGCTCAGCTGCTCAACAACAATCGCTTTCACCTCATCTAGCAGTGCCATGCGGTGTTCTCCTTATAATAATTGGATGCTGGATTCTACCATAGAACCTTTTAAGATGAATGCTATGTGTAGAGTCCGCCGTTGACCCGCAGGGTTTCACCGGTAATGTAGGAGGCGCCATCGCTGAGCAGAAACGCCACCGCAGCGGCCACCTCAGCCGGCTTACCAAAGCGGCCCAGGGGGATGTTTTTAAAGTACCCCTCTTTGACCTCATCGGGGAGCTTATCGGTCATATCGGTGGCGATAAAGCCCGGCGTGATGGTATTAAAGCGGATAGAGCGCGGTGCACCCTCTTTAGCGAAGCTTTTGCTCATGGCGATCACGCCCCCTTTGCTCGCGGCGTAGTTACTCTGCCCGGCGTTGCCCATCTCGCCAACGATAGAGGCGACATTGACCACCGCCCCAAAGCGCGCTTTACTCATGGCCTTAATCGCTTCGCGGCAGCCGACAAAGCAGCTTTTGAGGTTCGCCTCGATCACCTGCATAAACTCCTCGGTCTTCATCCGCATGGCGAGTTTATCGTTGGTAATACCGGCGTTGTTGACCAGATAGCTTAGGCCACCGTCGGCCTCCACGATGGTTTTAATCCCCTCCACAAAGGCCGCCTCATCGCTGACATCAAAGCCGATCACCGCCGCCTGGCCACCGGCCGCTTCGATTTCGGCTTTGACCGCGTCGGCTTGGGCAGCACCGGATCGGTAGTTGATCCACACTTTAAGCCCGTAGCCCGCCAGCGTTTTAGCGATCTCGGCACCGATACCGCGACTCGCGCCGGTGATAAGGACATTTTTGCCTGTAAAGTTCATTCTGATTCTCCTTTAAAAAAGTGGTTTTTCCATTTGATCCGGGATCGGCAGACCCATCATATTCAGAATACTTGGGGCCACATTGGCCAGACCGCCGCTTGTGATCGCCTCCACCCCATCGGCTTTGACGAAGCAGAACACCTCGCCCACGGTGTGGTTGGTGAGCATGTTGCCCTCACTATCTTGCATCTCCTCGCAGTTGCCGTGATCGCTGGTGATAAGATAGCTGTATCCGGCGCGATCGGCCGCTTCGGTGAGCTTGGCGAGATTGCGATCCACCGCTTCGACCGCCTGGATGGCCGCCGCGTAGTTGCCGGTGTGGCCGACCATGTCGCCGTTGGCGAAGTTGACCACGATAAAGTCATAGCTCTCCTCGATCGCCGTCACCACCGCATCGCCCACCGCATCGGCGCTCATTTCCGGCTGCTCATCGTAGGTGGCCACCTTAGGCGAGGGGATCAACACACGGGTTTCACCCGGCCACGGCTCCTCCATGCCGCCATTGAGAAAGAAGGTCACATGGGCGTACTTCTCGGTCTCGGCGGTGTGAAACTGTCGTAAACCCGCCTGCGAGATCACCTCGGCCAGCGTCTGGCTTGGCGTCTCTTTACTAAAGAGGATGGGATAGGGGAAGGTTTTATTGTACTCGGTCATGGTGACGATAAAGGGGTGCTTTTTCGCCACCGCGATCGGCTCGAAATCGGCATCGCCGAGCAGCTGCGTGATCTGGCGCATCCGATCGCTGCGGAAGTTAAAACAAAGCAGCCCATCACCCTGCTCCAGGCCGTCATAGCCCCCAAAGGCCACCGGCTCTAAAAACTCATCGGTCACCCCCGCTGCGTGCTGGCCCTGCACATAGGCGATCGGGTCCTGCTCACAGCGCGCACTCGCCTCGACAATCGCCCGATAGGCCCGCTCGACGCGCTCCCAGCGGTTATCGCGATCCATGCCGTAGTAGCGCCCGCCGATGGTAGCGATGGTGGTGCGATCGTTTAGGTGGGGCTGAAGCTGCTTCAGATAGCCCGGTGAGGCGGTGGGCGAAACATCCCGTCCGTCGGTGAGCAGGTGCAAAAAGATCCGTTTTTTCTGCGCCCCAAAGAGTTTGATCAGACCGATGAGATGATCGATATGCGAATGCACCCCGCCATCACTAAGCAGGCCCAGCAAATGCACCCGCTCGCCGCGATCGAGTAGCGCCTGAAAGTGGGGGTTATCCATCAGCTCCCCGGACTCAATCGCCTTAGAGATACGCACGAGATCCTGATAGAGCACCCGTCCAGCACCGATGGTCAGGTGCCCTACCTCAGAGTTGCCCATCTGCCCTTCGGGCAGTCCGACGCTGAGCGAGTGGGTGCTCAAAAGGGTGTTGGGCAGCTCGCGAAAGAGGCGATCGTAGGTGGGCTTTTTCGCGTCTTTAAAGGCGTTGAGCGGGCTATCGGGCTTATGGCCGATGCCGTCGGTGATAATTAGAAGTGTCTTTTTCGTTTCCATGTGATCGTGACCTGTTTATCGGGTTTGGGCGGATTATACAACAGATCCGGATAAGCACTAACCGAAGCTGTTGTAAGATTACGCTTTTATTTTAAGGATGCCTGATGCTCTACTGGCTCTACGAACTGCTCAATTTTAATCTCCTCTCCTATATTACGGTTCGAGCCGCCGTCTCTTTTTGTGTGGCGTTTATCCTGACACTCTGGTGGATGCCCCGCTTTATCCGCTGGGCCAAAGCCAGAGGTGCGACCCAGCCTATCTACTCCCACGCACCCGGCCAGCATAAAATCAAGCACAACACCCCCACCATGGGCGGCGTGATCTTCACCCTCTCGGCGCTGGTGGCGATCTTTATCGCTGCGGATCTGAGTAACCCCTTCGTGCTGATCGGAGCGCTCCTGCTGGCCGCCTTCGGGGCGATCGGGGTCTTTGATGACTGGCGCAAAGTGTTTCATAAAAAGAACGATGCGGGGCTCACGCCGCGCCTGAAATTCATCGCGCAAGTGAGCTTCGCTACGCTGATCGGGTGGCTGCTGATTAGCTTTAGCCCACTGGGCACCGAGCTCTATCTGCCCTTTATTAAAGAGCCGGTGATCGATCTGGGGTGGTGGATGCTTCTGTTTTGGATCGTGGTGATTGTGGGGGCGAGCAACGCGGTCAACCTCACCGACGGCCTCGATGGTCTGGCGGCGGTGCCGAGTGTCTTTGCGCTGAGTACGCTGGTGGTCTTTATGTATATCACCGGCCATGCGATTATGAGCCAGTCGCTACTGATGCCCACCCTCATCGGCGTGGGGGAGGTGGTGGTACTCGCCACGGCGCTTATCGGCGGGCTGCTGGGGTTTTTGTGGTACAA
>PWVP01000011.1 GCA_003561815.1 Campylobacterota bacterium
TCCCGCTCTCTTCGACCGGCTAGACTCCGCCTTTCCGGAGTACGGCTGGAAGTGGAGAGGGGACCACTGGACCGCTTCTTCGTGGCCGGCGGACTTTCCCTTCTCCGTGAACCACGAGAGACCGAACCGCCTCATGGTCTACGAAGACCGTCCGCATTGGATCAAGGTTCATGGTCACAAGGGGGTCCGCTTCCTAGACCTCGTGAACGGTGGGACGAAGCCGGTAGGAGCGGACTTCCCCGAAGCGGTCCGCCGCCTATGCGACCGAGCCGGAGTCTCCTTCCCGGAGAGAGAGATCTCCGACAAAGAGCGAGAACGAGCCGAGCGAAGAGAAGCCAGACGAAGCGCTCTCGAGGCTCTCTCCGCCTACGCGCGGGAGGCTCTCAAGGGGGAGAGGGGAGCGAAGGCTAGAGCCTACCTGGACGAGCGGGGACTCTCCGAGGAGGACAGAGAGAAACTCGGGATCGGCTTCTACGCCTCTACGAAGGACGCTCGGAAGTATCTCGAGGCGGAAGGCGTGGACGCGGAGAGCGCGAAGGAAGCCGCCGTCCTATGGGAGCAGCTCAAAGGCTACGTCCTCTTCTCGTGGGCAGACCCTACCGGCTCTCCGTTGACTATCTACGGAAGGTGGCCGGGACCGCCGCCGGAGGGGAGACCGAAGACGATAGCTCTTCCCGGAGAAGGCTCGAAAGGCTCTCCGCTCTACTTCGACCGAGCGCGGAAGGCGGGACATAAGGACCTCGTAGCCGTGGAAGGCGTCATAGACGCCGCCGTAGCACAATCCAGAGGGGACTCCCGAGTGGTTGCCTATGTAGCCGCTACCTTCTCGGGTCTTCAGGTGGAGACGCTCCAACGTTACCGCGTCCGCTCCGTGACCGTCGTTCCCGATCCGGACGGCGGAGGAGACCGAGGAGCGCTCTCTTCCGTGGACGCTCTCACGAGAGCCGGGATCAAGGCTTTCGTGGCTCCTCGTCTTCCCGTGAATCCTCGGAATCCGAAGAAGAACCTGGACCCGGACGAGTTCATTCTCGAGCACGGGATGGACGCATGGCGGGACCTCGTAGAGAACGCGGTCCCTGGCTCCGCATATCGCGCCCAGAGGCTTCTCGAGGACGTGACGCCGGATAGCACGACCCAGAAGAGAAGAGACGCCCTGGAGGCAATTCTGGGGCTCGTGGACGGTCTCCGTGGGACGGAGGCTTCTCTGGACGCGGAGGACGTTCTAGCTCTCGCCTCCGAGCGGACCGGATACTCCGGGGAGGCTATCGCCGAGCAAGCCGACTCTCACGCGGAGAGGCGGGAGAAGGAGGAGCGGGAGAAGCAGCTCCAGACGGCTCTCCGAGAGGCGGAAGCCGCGCGGACGAAGGGCTCCTCTCCCTTCGAGATAGCTCGAGAGCTTCGCCGAGCCATGGAGGAGGTCCAAGCGGGAAGGAAGGAGCCGCCGGAGCCATACTCTTCGGACCGGCTCGAGGAAGCGATCAAGGCTCTACCCGAGGGACGAGGCTTCCCGTGGAAGTCTCCGAACCTGGAGCGCGCGGAGGTAGCCTTTCGACCGGGAGAACTCGCTCTCGTAGCCGCTCGGACGAGCCATGGAAAGACCGCGTTTCTCGTGAACCTCCTAGCTCACTGGCTCGAGAACCCGGTAGACGAGGACGAGGCTCTCGTCTTCTTCACGGCGGAGGAGCCTCCTCCCGCTATCCACCTTCGGCTCCTCTCTCTCTTCTCGTGGAAGGAAGCGGGAGCCGGCTCGGACTTGGCTAGAGGAGCGAACACGATCCGGGACTACCTCCGAGGACCGATGCGCGTGGAGAACTTCAACTCCACCACGATAGACGCCGCGAAGAAGAAGATCCGAGCGCTCGAGAGCCGGCTCGTGGTGACATATTGCGCGGGCTGGCCGGCGGACCGTATCGCTCAACAAGCGAAGCAGGTAGCCGCGTCTCGTCCCGTGGGAGCCGTCCTCGTTGACTACCTCCAGAAGGTGGCTCCTCCGACCGGCAGCTTCGACCGCCGAGACATGGAGGTAACGGCTATCGCTCGAGCCATGAAGGAACTCTCTGTAGACCTCTCGGCTCCGGTGATAGCAGGTGCCCAGATCAACCGGGATTCCGTTCCTCCGAACTACCGAAGGAACGTAGACGAAGCGATAGAGAAGGAGCCAAAGAAAGGCACTAGGAGGCAACTAGTCCTTGCCCAGATCAAAACATCTCGTCCCGCTCTCCATACCCTTCGGGAGGGAGGCTCCGAGCAAGAGGCGGACCTCGTTCTCGGTCTTCTCAACTATGCCGCGGACTACCCGAAGCTCGGCGAGTACGAGAGAGGGGTCCTTCCGTTCGACGTTGGAGCGCTCAAGAACCGCCATGGAGAGAACGAAGTCTGGGACCGTCTCTTCTTCGAGGGGAAGTGTAGGCTTCTTCGAGCTCCCACCTACCACGAAGAAGGGGAGGACGAGTGACCTCCCGCGTCCAGAAGGCCGCTCGGAGAATGGCGGATAACGCTCGGAGGAGGGAGCCGAAGCCGCCGCCGGCGGAGACCTCCTCGCCTCCCGGAAGGGAAACAACGTCCACAAGGGAGACGTTAGGAGCTCCGGTCCGGGACGTTAGAGCGTGGATAGAAGCCGAGCTAGCCGCCGCTGATGAGGACCTCCTCCCTGTCTATGGGAAGGACGAAACCGAAAGAGGACGGCGGAACTGGCTCAAAGCATGGGAGCGAATAGCCGCCGAACTCGAGGAGGACGAGAAGCGGAGGGACCTCGGAGCCATTCCCGAAGATCCCGCCGTCCTCCGCCGCCGTTGTCAGTGGAGAGCGGTCTCCGAAGTAAACCGCCGCCATCGTGAAGGGACGCTATGAGAACCATCGCCATAACTAACCAGAAGGGGGGGAGCGCGAAGACGACTACCGCCGTCAACCTAGCCGCCGCTCTCGCCGAGAGGGAGAAGCGGGTCCTCGTGGTGGACCTAGACCCGCAAGCCTCCGCCTCCTCGTGGCTCGGGTCAGTAGACGAAGGACGAGGCCTCTTCGAGGTCCTAGCGGATAATGGAAACCTTACGGACCTTGTACGTCAAAGCAACGTGGAAGGCGTGGACCTCGTTCCCGCGTCTCCGTGGCTAGTGGGAGCGGAGAAGGCTCTAGCCTCCGAGCCGGGAGCCGAAGCCGTCCTCCGTGGAGCGCTCTCTCGTCTTCCTCCTCGTTGGGACTTCGTTCTCCTGGACTGTCCTCCGAGCTTGGGTCTCCTGGCTATCTCTGCTTTGACCGCCGCTCGAGAGGTCCTCGTTCCCGTGGAGGCTCGGGTTATGGCTCTCGCTGGACTGGCCGGTCTCACTAGGACGGTGGAGCGGATCCAAGAGAGAACGAACCCGGACCTCGTTCTAACCGGGATCCTCGCCTGTCGCCTGGACTCGAGGACGAACCTCTCTCGTGAAGTGGTGGAGAGCCTTCGGTCTAGGTTCGGACGCCTCGTCTTCCGAGCAACCGTCCGAGAGAACGTCCGCCTAGCCGAAGCTCCCTCCTTCCGCCAACCGATAACCACCTACGCTCCTAGAAGCTCCGGAGCAGAAGACTACCGCGCGGTAGCCGCCGA
>PWVP01000215.1 GCA_003561815.1 Campylobacterota bacterium
AGAATCGAGATGCCATAGAGCACAATCAGCGGCCCGGAGAGGAGAAACTGCGTCAAGATATCCGGAGGGGTGAGCAGCGCAGAGAAGACGAAGATGATAATCACCCCGAAGCGGAAAAACTTGGTCAGGCTCTGATCGTCGATCAGTCCGACTTTGGCCAGAAAGAAGCAGACCACCGGTAGCTCAAAGGCGATCCCGAAGCCAAACATCAGTTTGAGGAAGAACTTCAGATACTCCCCGATGCTGATCATCGCCACCACGCTGCCCTCGCCGAAGTTGACCAGATAGGTAAAGCCGTAAGGAAAGACGATGTAGTAGGCAAACGCCGCACCAAGAAGGAACATCACCGTCGTGCCGATCACAAAGGGGATGACCAGCTTCTTCTCATTCTCATACAGTCCCGGCGCGATAAAGCCCCATATCTGCGCGAAGATGTAGGGTAGGGTGATCACAAAGGCGGAGAAGAAGGCGATAATCACAGCGGTGATAAACTGTTCGCCCATCCGGTAGGCGATCACCTGGGACTGATCGGCGAGCGCATCCTTAAGCGGCTGGGCCACCCACTCTAAAATCGGCTCCCAGAAAGCAAAACAGGCGAAAAAGACAATAAAGATCGCCGCAACCACCCGCACCAGACGGGTGCGCAGCTCGGCGATATGGGGTTTAAGATCCTCTAGCATCGATCGGGTTCCTTAGCTTTTGGCGGTGGCGTCGTCCCCGGAGGGGCGCTTCTCATCAGGGCGCGGACGGCTCTTTTTGGGGGTGCTCTCATCGGTCAGATCGCCGAAGAGATCCTTCACCTCACGACCGGACTTCTCGATGCCGGTATCGTCCAGAACCGCTTTGGCCTCGGATTCTACTTTGTTTTTATAGCTGAGCGCATCGTTTTTGAGTTCGCCGAGTTTAAGCTCGTCATCGAGCGCCCCTTTGGCGTCGGCAATGGTGCTTTTAAACTTCCGGAAAAATCGGCCCACATCGATCATCGCCTGGGGCAACTTCTCCGGGCCCAGAAAGATTACGGCAACCACGGCAATCAGTAGCAGCTCGGCAAATCCCATCCCAAACATCAGCCAGTCCTTTTAAAAGCGCCCATTTTAGCTCAGCGCCTAGAAGAAGTGGCTTAAGGAGGGTGGGGGGCGAGCGATGGGGCGGGCGGTGCCTGTTTGATCCGGTCTGCTTAGGGGGGCTGTGGCAGAATGGGTGGAGATTTTGGCGAGGAGCGGATGCGATGATTAAACCCTGTTTTAGCCCCCAGGATGCCGACTGGCTGGCGCTGCGCGCAGCGCTTTGGCCGGAGGCGCAGAATCATCTAGAGCAGATGGCTAAAGCGCAGTCCGATCCGGATAGTTATGGGGTCTATCTGGCCTACAGCGACGCCGGTGAGGCGGTGGGTTTCGTGGAGATCGGCCTGCGGCACGAACCGATCGGCGGGATTAAAAGCGCACCGGTGGGCTATCTCGAAGCGCTCTATGTGCAGCCTGAGAGCCGCCGTCAGGGCATCGCCAGGGAGCTTCTGGCCGTGGCCGAAGAGTGGGCACAGTTTGCCGGATGCGAAGTGCTTGTTAGTGGCGTGTCTTTGGATGATAAACAGGGGCGCGAGCGCCATGCTTCACTGGGTTTTGAAGCGGGGGAGAAGGTGGTGTTTTATTGTAAGCGGGTTGGTTCGTGAGAGGTGTTGTGAATTGATACTGGGTAGTGGCCCAAACAGCCCGCAGGATTACTCTCGAATCAACCGCCAGAACAGAATCTCCTCCACGTTCTGCCTGGCATCAAAAATCGCAAAAATAAAGACCCGATCACCCTGCGGTTTGTAGATAATCCGCCAGCGGCTGACAATCAGCTCCCGGTATTGGGTGATGCCAAAGGCCAGCAGTTCGGGTACGATGCGGCCTCGAAGTGGCAAATGATCCAGATCGGCGGTGCTGCGGCGTATCTGATCGAGAACGGTCTTGGCGTTTTGGGGGCTTTCCGATCGGATATGTGCCACGATCGATCGCAAATCCTCTGCAGCGGTATCGGTCCAAAATACCGTGTGGGCTGGGCTCATGCCAGCGATTTTTCCAGTTCGCTAAAAAGTTCGTCTTGGGTTTGAACTCTGCCGTTTTTGAGATCGTCCTCTGCGCTGGCGAGTAGCTTCAGGACTCCTAGCGCGTTTTTCATCGCTTCGTAGCTGCGAATATCCTGCAAAACCGCCTTAGCTTCGCCGTTTTGTGTGATAATCATCGGACGCCGATGTTCGCCGATCTGGCTGAGAATATCAGCGGTCTTGGTTTTGAGGTAGGTGACGGGTTTAATGTCCTCTGGCAGGTTCATCGGTTCTCCTTGGATCTTTTTATCGTACCGGAAAAAGACTGATTAGACAATTGTGCCTTAGGCGTGGATCGATTATGAGTATATCTGGTATCATTTAGACTATGGTTTTTGAGTATGATAGCAACAAAAGCGACACCAATCTGCAAAAGCACGGCATTGATTTTGATCAGGCCCAAGCGCTGTGGCAGGATGATAATCTATTGGTGGTGCCACTAAAGTACCCGCACGAATCAAGGTTTTTATGTGTGGGCAGAATCGGGCTGAAGCATTGGTCGGCTATCGTAACCCACCGCGAGGGTGCAACCCGGATTATTTCGGTTCGCCGTTCAAGAGAAGAGGAGATGAATCGTTATGAAAATAACCGCTGAAGAGTTGGATGCCAAGTTTGATGCCGGTGAAGATATTTCCGAATATGTGGATTGGAGCAAAGCCAAACGGCCCAACCTAACACAAAAACGGGTCAATCTGGATCTGCCCGTCTGGATGGTGGAGCAGCTTGACCGGGAAGCCAAACGCATCGGCGTGGCACGACAGGCCATCATGAAAATGTTTCTGGCAGAACGGCTGGAGCATGGCGCTTCCAAGCACTAGTTTGGTTTTGAGATCGGGATGTTTTTTGATGAATTTTGCAAAACGCCGCCGGAAGTGATCCGACGGGTCTAGCGTATAGCTCACAGCCCCAGTGCTTTGATTTCGTCTTTACTGAAATGTCCTAAGAACCACAGGAAGTTGCCGGCGATCTTGTCATCGACCTGCAGGGTGATAACCATCGGTTTTTCTTTGGTGTTTAGTGGGGCAGATTGTAACACATGGTTTAGATCTCCAGTTTGATTTTACCCGTGGCGTATTGGTGCACCAGTGCCTGAATAATGTTCTGATACCCCACGCCCAACTCTTTGGATTTGGCCTTTACGGCGGCTAGATCGTTTAGTGCGAACCGGATGGTCGTTTGGCGTTTTTCGCCTAGGCTTCGCGTGTAGGCAGCGTATTGGCTGTAGCGCTCTTTCTCCTCGGCGGTGAGTGGCTTGGTCTGCCATTCACCCCGCTCGATCTCTTCTAGCAGCTCCAGCTCTTCGGGGCTATAAACGGGCTGTTTTTTCATGGCGTTCTCTTTCGGGTTTTGTTCAGCTTGCGGCTGGGGATGATGGTTTTTAAAAACAGTTCGTGCTCGCTTTCGATAAAGGGCACATAGCAGATGTAGCCCTTTAGCTCCAGCACGAAGAGCTCCTGATGGGGATATTTCTCGCCGTTTGGGTGTGTCATCC
>PWVP01000080.1 GCA_003561815.1 Campylobacterota bacterium
GGCCTCTGGGGGCTCTTCTCTGGGGGCTCTTGAGCAGCCAGCGGATCGACCCGCTCGCTAAAGGGGGTCACACACAGCCCGATCAGGCAGTTGGGCTTGAGTGCGCCATTTTCGAGCAGGTAGCCACGAAAAGTGGGCTCCGGTGCCGCTAAAAGCGCCACCACCGGATAGAACAGCACCAAAAACAGAAGTGCGCCACGCCCAGCCATCACGACCCTTTCGATCAAATCCATCACTGCGATCTATTTTAAGCAAAATCGGCTCCACGCGCTGTCGCTTTAATTGCCCCACTCCATACACCCACGACACACCATAGCCTCTTTTTTAATCATAAATATGATCATTTCGCCGCACCTTTTAAGCTACTATTAACCCTAAGAGGTGGTATAGTCAAGTTTTTATGACCAAAAACCCCCAAGGAGGAGCGATGAACCAGTGGATGACCGAGCAGATCCATGCGGCACACAGCAACCGGATTGAGCCCAGAGAGCAGGCCTACTACGATGCACTTTTTGAGAAGAGCAAAGCGCGTTTAGAGAGCCTGCGGGCTGAAGCGCCGCTGCATGAGGGGATGGACATCCACGCTGCTCTGGCCGAAGAGGGGATGGATCGCCGCGACTTTATGAAGTGGGCCTCAGCCACGACCGCCACCTTAATGCTGCCGGCCATGTTTCAGCCGCTGGTGGCCGAAGCGGCCGAGCTCTTTAACCGCGTACCGGTCATCTGGACCAACCTCCAGGATTGTGCCGGCAACACCGAAGCACTCCTTCGCACCAGTGCGCCCACCATCGATGAGCTGATTTTGGATGTGATCAGCCTGGAGTTTCACGAGGTGATTATGGCCGCCGCCGGGCATGAGGCCGAAGCGCAGCTTGAGGATGCGATGGCCACCTTCAAGGGGCGCTACATCCTCGCCGTCGAAGGCTCCATCCCCCTAGGGCTGGATGGTCAGTACGGGGTCAAAGGCCCCCACGCGGAGACCTATCTCGATCATGTTCGCCGCGTCGGGGCGGACGCTTTTGCGATCGTGGCGATGGGCTCCTGTGCCGCCTTCGGGGGCGTACCCGCCGCCTACCCCAACCCCACCAATGCCGTCGGGGTCAAGGATGTCGTGCGCGGCAAACCGATCATCAACCTCTCAGGCTGCCCGGTTCATCCGCACAACATCACCTCCACCATTATCCATGTGATTCTCACCGGTCAGCCCCCGGCGCTGGATAACCTGATGCGCCCGCGCTTTGCCTACGGCTACCGCATCCACGACAACTGCGAGCGGCGCGCCCACTTCGATGCGGGCCACTTCGTCGAAGAGTTTGGCGACCACGGCGCCAAGCACAACTACTGCCTCTATAAAGTCGGCTGCAAAGGCCCCATGACCTTTAACAACTGCTCGATTATCCGCTTTAACGACGGCGCCAACTGGCCGGTCGGGGTCGGGCGCGGCTGTATCGGCTGCTCAGAGCCGGATTTTTGGGATAAGTACGCCCACGAACGGCCCGTCGCGGCCGGGGTGAGAATGGCCCCCTTTGGCGGTGTGGAGAAGAGTGTGGACTATTTCGGTCTGGGACTGCTCACTGCGGTGGGTATCGGTATCGCTGTTCACGCCACCGCCAGCATCATGGCCGGCAAAAAAGATGAGGAGAACGCCTAATGACTAAAAAACACATTATTGTAGACCCCGTTACCCGTATCGAAGGCCACCTGCGTATCGAAGCGGTGCTCGATGAGAACAATGTCATCACCGAAGCCTACAGCGCTGGGACGATGTTTCGCGGGATTGAGACCATCCTCAAGGGGCGCGATCCGAGAGATTGCGGTCTTTTGACCATGCGCATCTGCGGGGTGTGCACCGGCACCCACTACCAGCGATCGATCGAAGCGGTGGAGCACGCCTTTGAGATCACCATCCCTAAAAACGCCCGCTTAGTGCGCAACCTGATTCAGGGCGCCCTCTATATGCACGATCACCCCGTGCACTTTTATAACCTCCACGGTCTGGATTGGGTGGATATCACCAGCGCGCTCAAAGCCGATCCGGCCAAAGCCGCTGCCGAAGCGCTCAAATGGTGCGACACCCCCTACAACGCCAGTGTCGGCCACTACCGTAAAGTCGCCCAGCGGCTGACGAAGTTTGTCAAACAGGGTCGCTTGGGGCCCTTTGCCAACGCCTACTGGGAGAATAAGAGCTACAAACTCTCTCCAGAGCAGAACCTCGTAGCCGCCTCTCACTACCTCGACTGCCTGGATGTGCAGCGCGATATCGCCAAAATGCACGCCATCTTTGGCGGCAAAAGCCCCCATCCGCAATCCATCGTCGTAGGCGGCGTCACCTGCGTGCAGGATATTATCAACCCCGCCCGCGTCGCGGAGTTTAAGTCGATTTTGAACAAAACCCTCGATTTTGTCAAACACGCCTACATCCCCGATGTGCTGATGGCGGGCACCGTCTATGCCGATGAGGCGCTGGCCGGAATCGGTAAAGGGGTGGGCAACTTCCTCAGCTATGGCGATTTCAACTTGGACGATCTCCCCTTCTATGAGAGCAAAAAGCTCTTTCCGGCCGGGGTGGTGTACGATTTTGATATCAGCAAATGCTACGATCTCGATCAGCTCAAGATCACCGAGGATGTCACCCACGCCTGGTATAAAGGCAGTGAGCAGCTACACCCCTTTAAAGGCAAAACCGAGCCCGAGTACACCGGCTACCGCAAAGGCGAAGATGGCTTCGCTTACCTGAAAACCGAGGGCAAATACAGCTGGTCAAAGACCCCGCTTTATGAGGATCGGGTCATGGAGGTGGGGCCACTGGCGCGGATGGTGATCGGTGTGGCCAAAGGCGATCCGCTCATTACCGAGTATGTGCAGGGCTTTTTAAAGCGGGGCAACCTGCCGGTAAAAGTGCTCTTCTCCACCGTGGGCCGCACCGCCGCCAGGGCGATCGAGACGGTGATGATGGGTGAAGAGATGCTCAAATGGTGCGACGAACTGGCCGCCAATGTCGCCAGTGGCGATCAGGAGACCTGGACCAAGTTTGACTTCGATCGCGTCTCCCGCGATGCGGAGGGCTTTGGCATGGCCGAAGCGCCCCGCGGTGGTCTGGGCCACTGGGTGAAGATCAAAAACGGTCAGGTCGAGCACTACCAGATCGTCGTCCCCTCCACCTGGAACAGCGCCCCGCGCAGCCACAAAGGCGATCGCGGCCCTTACGAAGAGGCGCTAATCGGCGTCAAGCTGAGCGATCCCAAACAGCCGCTGGAGATTTTGCGCACCGTGCACAGCTTTGATCCCTGCATCGCCTGTGCAATCCATCTGGTGGACACCAAAGGCAAAACGCTGGCGGAATACAAAGTCTCAGGAGCCTGTGATGTCTGATCGAGTCCGCATCAAACGGATGACCCCAGCGATGCGGATCATCCACTGGGCGACCGTCTTCGCGGTGATTGTGTGTGTGATCACCGGCTACTATATCGCCTACCCCTTCTATCAGGCCCAAATCAGCGTCGAGGCCACCGAGAGCTTCGTGATGGCCTGGAACCGGTGGGGCCACTTTATCAGTGCGATTATTCTGGATGTGACGGCGATTTGGGTGATCTATCTCTACTTCTTCAGCCGGTTTGAGAAGCCGTATAAGAAGCTTCTGCCCACTCGGGCCAACATCGTGGAGTATGGCCGGGTGGTCTACAACCTCATCACGCTCAACCGCAAGCCCAAGGGGTTTGACACCCGCCACAACGACAGCTTCAACATCGTCAACTTCGCCATTTTGCACCTAATGCTGATTTTGATGCTCTTTACCGGGCTGCAGCTCTATGTGCACGGCTTTGGCAGTGGACACAGTGCGATCGGGGCGTGGTGGCCGTGGATGCTCCATCTGGTGACCGACTGGACGCTCTGGGCCTTTGGGGGCAAAGTGGGTGTGCGGGTGGTACACCATGCACTGATGTACGGTATTCTGGCGTGGGCGATGCTGCACATCTACTACCAGATCTGGCGCACCATCTTCTGGCGCGAAGGGGATATCAATATCGTCTTCGGCGGCGAAAAGTTTGCCCGTAAGCGATCGGCTTGAAAGCGATCGTCATCGGCATCGGCAATCTGCTCTTCAAAGATGAGGGGGTCGGCCCGCTGGCCGCCCTCTACCTCAAAGCCAACTACCGCTTCACCCCCCCGCTGGAGGTGATGGACGGCGCAACGCTGGGCTTTAAACTGCTCCCCTACCTTCAGGAGTATGATCATATTATTATCCTCGATACCGTCAGCATCGAAGACGATCCGGGCAGCCTCTATGTGCTGCCGCGTCAGGCGCTTTTGGATCTGGGGGAGTACCGCAAAACCGCCCATGAGGTGGAGGTGGTGCAGATGATGGAGATGGCCAGCTTTCTGGAGACCCCCTCAGAGGTGACGGTGATCGGCATTGTGCCCGAGGATATCGAGAGTGTGGCGATCGATCTGAGCCCAACACTGCGCCAGAAGCTGCCTGAGCTCATCGACCAGACCCTTAAAACCGCCGCGTCGCTGGGGTTTGAAGCTAAGCGGGTCGCCGATCACACACTCGAAGAGGTGATTGAGACCGTCTCCTCCCCATCCACCGCCAAGGAGATTTTTTGAATCTGCGCGTTTTGATCCGCTTTCGCAGTCAGCAGCCCTACTTCGCCCACCTGATTGCCGATCTGCTCACAGAGTCCACCCTAAGCGGCTGTATCTACACCACCGATGAGGGGATTGTGATTGACGCCGAGGGGGAGCAGGCGCAGATTGAGGCCTTCTCCAGCCTGCTTCAGAGCGCTCTGCCCTTCTCTATCCACCTGGGCGATGTGCAGCCCATCGAGCAGCTGCCCGAGGATGCACAGCCGCTAGGCGATCGCCGCCTTCCAGCCGGGCTCTTTATCCTCCCGCGCAGCGCACAGAGGGTACTCAGCGCGCAGAGCGAGGGGTTTTTAGATCTTTTTAGTGACGATGGGCTCAATCCACCCATCACCCGCCTCTATCTCGACCATCAGGCCACCAGCAACACTCCAGCGGCCCTTCATCAGCTCGCAGACCGGCTCATCGCCTCGGGCTCGATCACCCTCCAGAGCGCGCGCGGCTTTATCAAGCTCACCTTAGAGGGGCACGAAGATCCCACGCAGCTTCAGACCGTACTGATAACGCACACCCGCTTTTTAGAGCGCACCCAGGCCGATGATCGCCTCTACGGGCTACTCTCAGCCATCGAAAAGCCCGCTATTCGCATCGGGGCTGAGGATCTGCCCGATCGCTTCGGTGGCGGGGCGCTGATGCAGCTTCCCTACGATCTCATCACCGCCTGCTTCGCGCGCGTGCTCCAAGATCGCGCCATCGATCACCTCTATCTCAGCCCCGGCGATGAGCGTGAGGCGCTTTTGCGCTATGAGGGCGGGGTGCAGACAGGGCGGTTTTTAGAGATCGCCCCCACCGAGAGCGGGGTGCTGCCGATCGAGGGCGGTGCGCTTCCCATCTGGCTCAAGGGGCCAGCCTGCGCCGATCGGGGCGAGAGCGGGCCGCTGGGAGCCGTCCATGAGGAGGGGGCGATCTGTCTAGATCGGATCGAAAACCTCCCGCCACGACCCCACACCCTTCAGGCCCGGGGGGCAGATGCCGCCCACGCGGCGATGCTCTCGGTGCTGATTGAGCACCGCTGTGTGCAGGAAGATGCCGTCGGCGGGTTTCTCTCGCTGGAGTGCGATGAGAGTGCGCTGCTCGCGTGGATGGCCGATCAGCGCCACTTCAGGCCGATCGCCACCTTTGCTCCGCTCCCTGCCAGCGGCCAGGAGGTGATTGAGCATATCCGATCGCTTGATAACACCGCGCCGACGCTTTTGGAAAATATCGCGCACAAGCACCCCACCCTTCTAAGCAGTCTGGAGAGCTACCGTTTCAAAGGGGCTGCGCCGTTTCGCCTCTTCGCCCTTCTGGGGCTGCTGCTGGATTTTGACCCCCGCCTAAGCGAGCGGGATCTCTTTAACCGGCTGATTCACACCAGCTTAGGCTCCTCGTGTCGTGGCGGGGTGAAGATCGACTTTAAACTCAACGCCGATCGGCAGATTGATTGGGCGCAGGCGGCCCGTACGGTGCTGAGTTTTCGCATGGCCGATGTGGATCCAAACATACTGGCGGTGAGCCTCTTTGAGTCGTTTTGCGATCTGCTCGTGATGCAGCTGGGCGATATGCGTATCACCCTCCAGACCCAGCGCATTGCACTCAGTGGCGATCTGCTCGCCGCACCGGTTATCCGCACCAAACTCGAAGAGCACTTTGGCCGCTTCTTTAAACTCAGCATGAATCGCGATCTCGACACCCGCCACGGTGCACCGGCTGTGGGTGCGCTCTATCTTCAATGAAGCGACGGCACTTTCGCTTTTGGGGCACCGTCCAGGGGGTGGGGTTTCGCCCCGCCCTCTTTCGCACCGCCCACGCCCTAGGGCTAACGGGCACCATCGAAAACACCGCCCAGGGGGTGAGTGCCCATCTGCAGGGCGAGAGGGTCGATTCACTCATCGGGGCGTTTAAAGAGGCGCTTCCGCCCCTGGCCAGTATCGATCGGATCGAGAGCGAGGCGTGTGCGCCCCGGCCCCAGGAGGATCGATTGGAGATCCTCTCCACACCGACCCTCCTGGCGCAGAGCCAGACGCATATCCCCCCCGATAGCGCCCCGTGTGCCGCCTGTGAGTCGGAGCTGTTTGACCCCCGAAACCGCCGCTTTGGCTACCCCTTTATCAGCTGTAGCGACTGCGGGCCGCGCTTTACGATTATCCACGCCCTGCCCTACGATCGCCGCCAGAGCACCCTGGCGGACTTTAAGCTCTGTACAAGCTGTGAGGCGGAGTATCACGACCCGCTCAATCGACGCTATCACGCCCAGCCGATCGGCTGTCACGACTGCGGCCCCTTTCTAAGCTTTAAAGATAGCCAGGGCGCGCCTCTAGCCAGAGACGATGAGGCGATCAAAGGGTGCATCGAAGCGCTCAAAGCCGGTCAGATCGTAGCGCTCAAAGGGGTGGGCGGTTTTCAGCTGCTCTGCGATGCCCACAACCCAGAAAGCCTTACCAGACTACGCCAGCGCAAACGGCGGCCGGATAAGCCCTTTGCGGTGCTGTTGGCTTCGCTGGAGGCGGCGGCTAAGGAGGTGACCCTCTGCTCAGCCTCCCAAGCGCTCTTAAGCCATCAGGCCCGCCCAATCGTCATAGCCGATCAGCACCCTGAAAGCACCCTTGCACCCGAGGTGGCGCCCGGGCTTAGCCGCCTCGGGGTGATGCTACCCGCCTCAGGGCTGCACCATCTGATAGCCCGGCGCTTTGGCCGCGCGCTGGTGGCCACGAGTGCCAACCTCTCCGGCGATCCGATTATCGCCGAGTATGAGAGGCTTGAGCGCGATCTAAAGGGGGTGTACGATCGCGTACTCGATCACAATCGCGCGATCGCCAACCCCTGCGATGATAGCGTGGTGCAGATCGCCGCAGACGCTCCGCTCTGGCTACGGCGCGCACGGGGGGTGATGCCGCTGAAACTGACACTCCCCCGCCCGCTAAGCGCCCCGACCCTGGCACTCGGCGCCCACCTTAAAAGCGCAATCGCTCTGGGCTTTGAGCGCACGGCGATCCTGGGCCCCTTTATCGGCGATCTGGAGGGGGTGCAGAGTGTTGCGCGCTTTGAGAAAAGTATTGAGCGTCTCTGTGGGTTTTATCGCTTCGAGCCTGAGGTGGTAAGCTGCGATCGCCACCCTGGCTACGCCTCAAGCCGCTGGGCGCACTCCAGTGATCGGATCGTTAAGCCGGTCTATCACCACCACGCCCACGCTCTGGCGGTGATGGCTGAGCACCATACCCCCAAGGCGCTGGCCGTCTGCTGGGATGGCACCGGGCTGGGGGAGGATGGTACCCTCTGGGGGGGCGAGTTTCTCCACTGCACGCTGGAAAAACAGGAGCGCATCGCCCATCTGCACCCCATCTCTTTAATCGGTGCAGAGGCGGCGATCAAGGAGATCGATCGCATCGCGATCGCCCTTCTTCTCCAAAGCGGCATCGACAACCACCCCCTCTTAAACAGCGATCGCGCCCGGATGCTAGCCAGCCTCTATCACCGCCGGATCAACACCCCCCTCAGCAGCGCCGCCGGACGGCTCTTTGATGGTATCGCGCGGCTTTCAGGACTGCTTGAGCAGCAGAGCTATGAGGGCCAAAGCGGCCTTTTGATTGAGCGTGCCTACCGGCCAGGGCCGCCCTACCCCTTTGAGCTAAACTCCGGGGTGCTCGATTGGCGCGCGATGGTGCCTGAGTTGCTCAACGACTCGCCCGAACGCATCGCGGGGCGCTTTTTAGCAACCCTGTGTGAGATGATCGCTACGGTGTGCGCCCCCTTTAAGGTGCCCATCGTGCTCTGTGGCGGCGTCTTTCAAAACCGGATTTTGGTTAATCTGGTCTATGATCGGCTCACACAGATGAATAAAACGGTCCTGCTGCCCAGAAGCACCTCGCCCAATGACTCAGGCATCGCCCTGGGCCAGCTGGCCGCCCAAATGGAGAGAGAAGATGGATGAGACGATTCGCTTTAGTGTCTCCCTGCCCGAGCGTCTGCTTAACACGCTGGATGAGAAGATTATCCAGAAGGGTTACGCCTCCCGATCGGAGTTTATCCGTGATCTTATTCGCGATCAGATCAACACCGATCGCTGGCAGGAGGAGTCAGGTGAGGTGTTTGGCAACCTGACGCTTATCTACGATCACCACCAGCGCGAGCTGGCTGCGAAGATGATCGACATCCAGCACACCCACAGCGTCGCGATTCTTTGCACCACCCATGTCCACCTCGATCACCACAACTGCCTGGAGTCCATCATCATGAAGGGCGCACCTAAAGAGGTGGAGCGCATCGCCACGCAGCTGGCGGGCCTTAAAGGGGTGCAGTTTGCCAAACTGGTTCGCGCCAGCAGTTTTGAACCCTAAAAGAAGGAGCACCGATGAGTATTGAGAGCAACCCGCACCTGAACAACCCTAAAACCCTGGAGGTGATGAGCCGGGTGCTGAAAGCCAACGACACCGAAGCGGCGGCCAACCGCGCCTGCTTTGAGCAGATGGGGCTACTGGCGATCAACCTGATGAGCGGACCCGGAAGCGGCAAAACCACGCTGCTCGAGGCCACCGCCAAAGCGGCCGATTTTCGCTTCGGCGTTATCGAGGGGGATCTCGAGACCGAGCGGGATGCCGATCGGCTGCGCGCCGTGGGGGTGCGGGCCTATCAGATTGTGACCGGCACCTCCTGTCACCTCAACGCCAAAATGGTCCAAAAGGCGATCAACCCGCTGGGGCTCGATGAGCTGGATGTGCTGTTTGTGGAGAATGTGGGCAATCTGGTCTGCCCGGCCAGCCACGAGCTGGGAACCCACCTGAATGTGGTGCTGCTCTCCACACCGGAGGGGGATGATAAGGTGCTCAAATACCCAGTGATGTTTCGAAAAGCGGATCTGGTGCTGGTGACCAAAGTCGATCTGGCCGAGCATTTCGATTTCGATGTCCAGAAGGTGCGCCGCGAGGTGCAGCAGCTGCGGCCGGATACCCCCACGATCGCCCTCTCTGCCAAAACCGGCGAGGGGATCGAGCAGTGGCTGGCCTTTATCGCCCAGCAGAGAAATGGAGCTTAGATGTGTCTCTCTATCCCCTCTAAGATCGTCTCTATCGACAAGGAGCACAACCGCGCACAGGTGGACACCATGGGTGTGGGGCGCGAGGTGAGTCTGGATCTGATGCCCGAGCCGCCCCAGATAGGCGACTATGTGCTGATTCATATCGGCTTTGCGATGAACAAGATCGACGAAGCGGACGCACTGGAGAGTATCAAGCTCTTTGAGGAGCTCTTAGCCGCCCAGGATGAGTCGGGCCAGGGGTTGCCATGACGGCTGAGGAGCTGCACTTTCGCGCCTTTCGCAACCCGGAGCATATCCGCGCACTCGCCGCACTGATTGCGCAGCAGGCGCAGGGGCTGGGCCCGGTGCGGATTATGGAGGTGTGCGGGGGCCACACCCACGCGATTATGCAGCACGGGCTTCACACCCTGATGCCTGAGAATATCCAGTTTATCCACGGGCCGGGGTGTCCGGTCTGCGTCATGCCCAAAGCGCGCATCGATCAAGCGATCGCCCTGGCCAAAGAGCCGGAGGTGGTGCTGGTGACTTTAGGGGATATGATTAAAGTTCCCGGCAGCGACGGCTCTTTAGCCGATGCCCGCGCACAGGGTGCGGCGGTGCACTTTGTCTACTCACCCCTGGATGCGCTGGCCATCGCAGCCAAACACCCCGATAAGCAGGTGGTCTTTTTTGCCATCGGCTTTGAGACCACCACCCCGATGAGTGCGGCTCTCATCGAGAGTGCCCAGCGCGCGGGGGTAAGCAACCTGCTCTTTCATATCAACCATGTCACGGTGCCCGAGGCGGTCAGTGCGATTCTCGATAGCGACGATGCCCAAATCGACGCTCTGATCGGTCCTTCGCATGTGAGCGTGATCACCGGTGCGCAGATCTATCAACCCTTAGTCGATCGCTTCCAGCTTCCGGTGGTGGTCAGCGGGTTTGAGCCGCTGGATATTCTTGAGGGGGTGCACCGCATCATCACCCAAAAAAGAGCCGGCGAGGCGAAGCTCTCGATTCAGTACACCCGAAGCGTCACCTACGAGGGCAACCCCACCGCCCAAGCGCTGATCGCCCGCACCTTCAAAAAGCGCGAGAGCTTTGAGTGGCGCGGTCTGGGGGCGATTGCTCAAAGCGCCTGGCAGCTAGCCGATCGCTACAGCCATCTCGATGCGGAGACGATCTATGCTGATCGCTTTGAAGCCAACCCGAGAGAGGATCATCAAGCGTGCCTGTGTGGCACCATCCTGCGCGGGGCGGCCAAGCCAACCGACTGCCCACTTTTCAAGCACCCCTGCACCCCCCAAAACCCCATCGGCAGCTGCATGGTCTCCTCTGAGGGGGCGTGCGCTGCCTACTACCGCTACGGTCAGGAGGTGCGGCTATGATTACGCTGGCCCACGGCGCTGGCGGGGAGCAGACCCGCGAACTGGTTGAGACCCTCTTTCTGCCCCGACTCAAAAACCGCTGGCTCTTAGAGGGGGGCGATGCGGCGGTGATTGACCCGCTTCGCCTGGCGATCTCCACCGATGGCTACACCGTTAGCCCCCTCTTTTTCCCCGGTGGGGATATCGGTAAACTGGCCGTGATCGGAAGCTGCAACGATGTGGTGGTCAGCGGAGCCAGACCCCGCTTTTTAAGCGCCGGTTTTATTATCGAGGAGGGGTTTAAAAAAGCAGACCTAGAGCGGATCGTAGACTCCATGGCCGCTGCGCTGGAGGCGATCGATGTCGCGCTGATTAGCGCCGATACGAAGGTGGTGCCCCGCGGCAGCGCCGATGGGATCTACATCACCACCACCGCCCTGGGCGAACAGAGCCTTTCGCCACTGCGCCCTGCCAACCTTCAGGAGGGGGCGGTGCTGGTGGCCAGCGGCTTTGTGGGCGATCACGGCACCGCACTCTTTAGCGCCCGCGAAGAGATTGGATTTAGCGGCGATCTCAAGAGCGACTGCGCCCACCTCTGGCCACTCATCGAGGCGCTGATTCAAGCCAAACAGATACCCCTGGCGCTGCGCGATGCCACCCGTGGCGGCGTAGCAGCGGTGCTCAATGAGTGGGCTATCTCCAGCGGCCTGTGCCCCCTCATCGAACAGGCCGCCATCCCGATTCGAAAAGAGGTGCACGGCGCCTGTGAGCTGCTGGGGTTTGACCCCCTCACACTCGCCAATGAGGGGATGATGATCGCCGCCTTTAGGCCCGAACAGGCCCAAGGGGCGCTAGCCACCCTGCGTGCTCACCCCACCGGTGCCCATGCGGCCATCATCGGCACAGTGGGTGCCAGCCATCCAGGCAAGGTGGTGCTTCAAACCCCCCACGGCACCGCGCGCTTTTTAGAGATGCCCGCCGGTGAGCTACTACCCAGGATCTGCTGATGCATGAGTATTCGATTGTCCAGGCGCTTTTAGATCTGGTGGAGGAGGAGGCGAAAAAAGCGGGTGCCTCACAGGTAGAGCGGATCACCGTCAAGGTGGGGCGGCTTAGCGGCGTCGAGAGGGAGCTGCTGCACGATGCCTACACCATCTTCAGCGAAGATCACTTCTGCAAAGGCGCCGCGCTAGAGCTGATCGATCAGAGGGTGGTGCTGCACTGTCAGAGCTGCCAGAGCGAGCACACCATCGAGAAGCTCACCCTCGCCTGCCCGGCGTGCCAAAGCGAGTCGGTACAGGTGATCGATGGTGAGGAGCTGATCTTAATGCAGCTGCAGATGCACTAACCAAAGTACGCTGGCGCGTTACCCGCTCGCCACTTGATGTTGCAGCCGATGGAGGGGCGCTGCCGCTCTAAAGGGGGCTGACCTGAAAGCAGCCGATCGGTCGCCTCACGCAGCGCGCAGCCATCAACCGGCTGATCGTTACCCGGTCGACTCCTGTCAAACTCACCGCGATAGACCAGCCGCCGATCGGCATCGAAGAGATAGAAATCGGGCGTACAGGCAGCGCGGTACGCTTTGGCCACCGACTGGCTCTCGTCGTAGAGATAGGGAAAGCCGTAGCCGCGCTTCTGGCACTCCAGCGCGATCGCCTCGGGGCCATCCTGGGGGTAGTTTTTGGCGTCGTTACTTCCAATCGCCACGAGCGCCACCCCTTTAGGGGCGTAGTCCGCCCCGTAGCGGGCCAGCGCCTCGGCGATATGGATCACAAAGGGGCAGTGATTGGAGATAAAGGCGACACAGAGTGCGCGCTTATCGGCAAAGTTAGCCAGCGAAACCTGCTCACCTGTGAGCGGCTCAGGCAGGGTAAAATCGGGGGCGACTGTTCCAAGCGGCGCCATCGTAGAGGGGGTTGCGGCCACACGCGCTCCTTTAGGGGGGTTAGAAGTTTGCCCATCATAGCACAAACCGCGCCTTTGCTACAATGGCGCCAACACTTTCCAAGGAGTCCGCTTGCCACTGATCGATCTCAAGGGTATTCACAAGCAGTTTGATACCCGCAAGGTGCTCGAAGCGGTCGATTTCTCCATCGATAGCGGCGAGCGGGTGGCGATCGTGGGCCAAAACGGCAGCGGCAAAAGCACGCTGATGAAGGTCGCGGCGGGCTGGATGGAGTGCGATAGCGGCGATCGGATGGTCCAGAACAATCTCACTATCGAGATGCTCGATCAAAACC
>PWVP01000259.1 GCA_003561815.1 Campylobacterota bacterium
TGACCACCTCCTGACTCAGAAGCAGCCCCTCAATCTGCATACAGGAGCTCAGCAGCGAGCTATCCAGATAGTGGATATCCTCCGTATCGCGCCGCACAAAGATGGTCTCGCGCCACTTGGCCATATCCTCTAGCATCCCCTCTAAAAGCAGGCGCAGTTTGGCATCATGGGTCTGCTCGACCACCTCGGCACTGGCTCCCTGAAGAAGCAGCGAGAGCGAAGAGAGGGCGTAGCCGAGTGTCGCAAACTCATAGAGCCGGTTAATCACACCCGCATAGCGGCCGACCACATTGCCCACCGTATGGAGATTCTCGGCACAGAAGCGATCGACAAGCTCCTCAAGCGCCTGCTGCCACTCCTCCTCCACCTCTATCATATCCTCCACCTCATGCAGATCGCTGACATCCAGCGATGCGACATAGGCCACGGCCGAGACCTTATCCACATGCGATTGGCGCAAAAGTGCCTGCTCACCCGCCTCAATCACCCGCTTCTGCTTTGCCGGTGCAGCCGGTGCGGGGGGTGCGGTCGCCTCGGCGGCGGGTGTACTCACGGGCTCGGCTGTGCGGGCGCTTTGGGGCTCTTTTCGCATCCGCACCCGCACATGAAGCACCCCCTCGCTGAGGCGAATGTGCTCCCCGATCACCGGCTCAAACCGCTCGGCGAGCGTCTGGTGATTCATCTCATCGTGCAGCGGTATGGCGATAAAGAGCCACTCGAAGTTCTCCTCGATATTCAGCACAGCGGGCATGTGGATGCTCAGGCTGTGGCGAATCACCCCATAGAGCAGATCCAGCGTGCAGTTAAACTCCCGGCTCTGGGTCTCAAATTGGCTCATATAGCGCTCGGTCAGCCAGAGTCCGAAATCCATCATATCCTCATCGGTGGCCACCTGCACGGTGGTTTTGACCGCACGCACCTGAGAGGCGAAGGGGTTTTGCGCCTCACCATAGAGCGCAATCGCGCCGCGCACCTGATCGCTTCGCAGGTAGTTGATGATATTGGTAATCTTGTAGCGAACCCGCGCGGGCTCCAGGATCGGTTTGCGGATATAGCTGGTGGCCCCTAGACGCACCATCTTGCGCTCGGTCTGCTCATCGACCAGCGCCGTCACCGCCAGCACCACCACCTGCGGATAGACCTCTTTGATCCGGCGGGTGGCCTCAAACCCATCCATCTGAGGCATCATCAGATCCATCAAGACCAGATCGGGACGCTCCTCAAGCGCCTTTTGGACCGCCTCCTCGCCACTTTCGGCTTCACTAATCTGCACGCCGTCAATCCTGGTGCAGATGGTCGCGAGCATCGTACGCACATCCGCCGCATCATCGACAATCAGGATCGAGACTGGCGCCTCGTGTGTCACTTCCGGTTGCACCCATCCCCCTTAGAAAAACTCAATATCGTCATCGTCATCTTCACCCTCTTCGATCTTCTTCTGCTCAAAGATCATCTCAATCTGCAGGCAGGAGCTAAGCAGCGAGCTATCCAGGTAGTGGATGTCGCTGGTGGACTGCTCGATAAAGATGGTTTTGCGCCAGGTGGAGAGATCGGCGAGGACATTACTCAGAAGCGACACCAGCTTTTTGCACTTCTTCTCATCCAGCGACGCCTCATCCAGCCGCCCGAGAAACCCGATTAGCGAACCGATCGCGAAGGCCAGATGCTGAAACTCAAACATCGCATCGATGACGGCGTTGTAGGCACTCAGCTCCTCCCCGATGGCGGCCAGCGTCTTGGGCGACGGGTGGTTCTCAAACTCAATAATCGCCAGATCGATCTTATCCTCAAGCTCCTCGAGCGCCTCAATTTTATCCATAATGCCAATCGGCGTCATCTCCACATACTCAGCGGCACTGATCTTATCACTATGGGACATGCGCAGCACAGTGGTCTCATTTTCGCTCAGCTGCTTGGTCTGCGTCGGCTTACCCCCGCTGCTAGGCAGAAGGGCTTCAGCGCTCTTTTTAAGCCGAAACGAGAGGTGATCACCCTCGATCTTATAGAGCCCGCCGGGGTAGTGTTTGAGCAGGATGTTTCGAATCACCGTCGGCGCCACACTCTCCACCCCCACCAGGGTCAGGAAAAGATTCTCCTCATTCTCCTCGGCGACGATACGAAAGAAGTGACCGCTCTTAAGCAGCCAGCTGCCCAGCGCATAGATCACCCGCACACAGTCGCTCAACCCCTCGGCATCGCTGGGGCGGCGGGCCAGGAAGTGCTCCCAAAACTCCGCGAGCGCCTCCTTTTTTCGCACATGAAAGAGGCTGACATGATAAAAGACCCGATCGTCAAAGAGGTTCGCCGCCGCCTCATTGGCCGCTTGACCTTTGCTTGCGCGCAGCTCGATCAGCTCCAGGTAGTTGTGCACCCGGCGGGTGAAGATCTCCGGGTCAATCGGCTTGCGCAGATAGTCCTCTGCTCCAAAGCGGAGCATCTGCTCTTTAGAGCCCTCATCATCCAGCGCCGTCACCGCCACAATCATCACCCGGCTACTGAACTCACGAATCTGGCGCGTCGCTTCGATGCCGTCCATCACCGGCATCATCAGATCCATCAAGATCAGATCCGGCGCCTTCTCCTTCGTGATGGCCAGCGCCTGCTCACCGTTTTCGGCGCTGAGGATCTCCACCTCAAACTCCTCTAAGAGCAGCTCTATGGTCAAACGGTTGTTGGGGTTATCATCCACCACCAGTACACGGCGACTCATTTTTTCCCCTTCTCTTTGCGAAATCGCAGCTCAAACCGGGTGCCCCCCAGCCGCTGCGATCGGGTGACGCGGTAGTTCAGATCCAAGCCCTTGCAGAGCAGGCGCACGAAGTGCAGCCCGATTCCGGTCCCCTGTGAGGCGCGGGTCATATCGCTTGACTCACCCTGCTCAAACAGCCTGAAAAGCTCCGGCTGATCGGCAATCCCCGGCCCATCATCCTCGACGGTGATGAGCGGCCCCTCGGCATCACAGGTGAGCGTCAGGAGTATTTTACCATTGCCGTACTTGATGGCGTTGGAGTAGAGGTTGGAGAGCACCTGACGAAGCCGCAGCTCATCGGAGCTGACAAAGCAGTTTCGATCCCCCTCAAAGTGGGCCACCGCGCCCCGCTCCCCCAGCAGTGACTCGTGGCGCGCCATCATCTGCTCAATCAGGTGGTGCAGATTGATACTCACACGGTGAAAGGTGAGCTTGCCCGATTTGAGCTTGGCCATATCGAGGATATTGGTGATGTTTTCGAGCATATAGTGGGCATTGGATCGGACATTATCCAGCAGGGTGATGAGCTTCGTGCGGTTTTCAAGGGAGGATTTGCGAAGGTGCTTTTTAACGTACTCGCTAAAGTTGATGATCGCATTGAGCGGGGTTTTGAGCTCATGGGTAAAGACCACCAGAAACGACTCGCGCGCTTTGGCGATCGCTTCAGCACTGCGTTGGCGCTCCCGCTAGCTGATCACCTCTTCACGCAGCCGCTCCTGATCGGTCACATCCTGACGGATGGAGATGTACTCACAGATCGCCCCCTGCGCGTCAAAGAGCGGCA
>PWVP01000248.1 GCA_003561815.1 Campylobacterota bacterium
AGCCGCTTTCGCCCCAGATCGATCCGATAACCCACCATATCCGCCACCCGTTTGGCGCTTTCGAGCATCTGGTTGGCCTGGGCGTTGAGCTCTTCGCTCGCGGCGGCGGTCTCTTCGCTGGTGGCGGCGTTTTGCTGGGTGACTTTATCGACTGTCCCCATGGAGCCTGCAATCTGCTGCATCCCTTCGGCCTGCTCTTTGATCGAAGCGGCGATCTCGCTGATGAGATCAGAGGTTTTACGCGCATTTTCTAAAATCACCCCGAAGGCCTCTTTGGTCTGGGTGGTAATCTGGCTGCCCCCTTTGATCTTCTCCAGAGCGGTTTCGATAATCCCCGCCGTCTCCTTAGCCGCCTGGGCGCTGCGACCGGCGAGGTTTTTCACCTCATCGGCCACCACCGCAAAGCCCAGACCGTGTTCACCCGCTCTGGCCGCTTCCACCGCAGCGTTGAGGGCAAGCAGGTTGGTCTGAAAGGCGATCTCATCGATGGTCTTGATAATCTGCGCGATCTGGTTGCTCGCCTGGCTGATCTCATCCATCGCTCCGGTGAGCTCGCTTAGTTTGGCCTCGCCGTTCTGGGCGGACTCAAAGGCGAGCTTGGCCAGTCGATCCGCTTCGGCGGTGTTGCCGGCGTTTTGGGTGTTGATGGCGGTGGCCTCTTCGACCGTGGCGTTGACCTGCTCCACGGTGCCCGCCAGACTGCTGGCCCCTTCGGCCAGAGTGGAGGCGCTACTGGCGATCTCATCGCTGGCGGTGAGCACCTGGGCGTTGGCCTCTGCAAGATCGCTCACGGCATCTTTAATGGGATTAATCACCTGCCGGGCCATGAAGAGTTTAAAGAGTACCGCAATGGCCGCTAGTGCCCCCAGTACGATAGCCACCACCCGAAAGAGCAGCGCACGGCTCTGGGCGTCGGCCTCATCGAGCGACTGGGTCACCTGAAAGGCACCGGGGATAAAGCCCACCTGCCAGTTCTCCATCTGCGCGCCGGTGGGGTCCAGACCCCGATCATTACCCCAGTAGTCCATGGAGTTGCGCGGATCGCCGTGACAGACCAGACAGGTCTCAGAGAGCACCACCGGGCGGAAGTAGCGGATCGCATTGAGATCGCGATCGATGATGAAGTGTTCGCGTTTGGTGCTATCCTGCTGAAAGAGGCGAATCACCTCCGCCTCCAGGGCGTCGGGCTCATTGGCGGGGTTTCGCGGCTCAAACTTGGGGGTGCTAAATCCGTAGCCCGCCTCCTCGGCGTTCATCATCGCCGATCGCCAGGCGGTGACCACCGGGATGGCGGCCATGAGGCTCTCCTCATCCCCCGCCTCAGCGTAGTGGCGCAGCTGCTCGACACTGAAGATGCCCAGCGCCCAGTTATCCTCCATCAGATCGCTCACCGACTCGGCGGCCAATATGACTGAACGCGCCTTTTCGACATAGCCGTCGATGATGCTTTTACGAATCTCCATAAAGAAGATCACCCCTAAAGCGATCACCAAAAAGGCGGTCAGACTCAGGCTGATGGCGACGATGCGGGTCTGGATGGTCCACTGGTTATGCATGGGAGGGGTCCTTTGGGGTGGGCGAGCGGCACTCAATGCTACCGATCATACCCACCTCTAGACAGGCACGCTGGTGATAAAAAGGGCAGTTATGGGCGCGAGGTTAGCGGGGTGCGATCGGCGATGAGATGCAGCTATCTGCTACTGAAAACCTGCTGAACCAGTTGCCGCTGGCGGTTTCCATAGTCCACTACCAACGGAGAAAACGCACCATCATCACGCGCCATCTGCATTCTAGCGGCGTAGCCCATCAGGTTGGCCGCCACGACCAACATCTGTTCATCGGGTACACGGGCGGCCAGATCGCCAGATCGCACGACCATCTGAATATGCAGCGGGTGTGTTGTGCCAAATCGCTCTTTTGTAACCTCTGCGGCTTGGCGCCATCGTTTGCTCGCCTCTGCTAATTGACCCTCTCTTTCCAGCAAAGCTGCTTGGTCGGTCAACGCCTCCAGCTTGGCAAAAATCTCCGGTGCATCGGTTTGAAGCTTGTGATAATCGGCGCGAGCCAGGTAGCGATCCTGCGCCTCTTTAAACGCCCAGTGATCGGGCCGATCGGAGTGCGTATGTGTAGCGCCAACACCAAAGCGAAGATAAAAGCAGTGCTGCGCCTCCTGTTCGCTTGGCGGCTTGGTGTGTTCAGCCTTGAGCGAGAACTCTTTCGGGCTGGCAGCGGCTTCCACCCGGTAGCGCTTCGGCGTAATCCAACCCTGCGGCCACGCCAGCTCGCCGCCTAAAAGCTGAAAGTCCTCAATAGTACGCCCCTCCACATAGGCCTCTATTTCGCCCCCTTCACCCGAGCGCAGATAGACCGTTACCAGATTGGGCCTGCCACGCTCTTTACATGCCGACCCGTCCTTTTCATCCACCGACAAAAAGCCATTATAGACGGCAAACCACTCCCGCTGCCCCTCACCAAAGAGCGACGACGGGTGCAAAATAAGCCAAAGCCCGATCACCCAGATTGATAGACTTCTCATGGCTGTAGCATACACCGAAATGACACAAGAAGACTTGACGGTTTTAAGAAGAAGGGGAGTGTCTCCTTTTTCTTTTTTACTTTTTTACAGAGGGCCTAGATCGGCGGGGATGGCGTGCGTCATCGCCCTGCCCTACCGGAGGCCAGATCGCCACCCAAGACCAGACACATCTGCGACAAAGCCCGCGCCATCTCCTCTGCGCCAAGTATCGCCACCCGATCGGCGATGAGGCGGCGATTATCCACGGTGCGCAGCTGATCGATGAGCAGATCAGAGTCTGTCTCCAGTCGTTCGCGCCGCGTGATACGCAAACGCAGCGGCCAAGCGTCATCGATCAGGTGCGTGGAAAGCGGGATGATGAGAGTGGTGGGGTGCGCGGCCTCGTTGAGCGCATCGCTCTGGATAACCAGCACGGGCCGGACCTTCCCGACCTCGCTGCCCTTTTGGGGGTTGAGGTTGGCCAGATAGATACCGCCGCGCTCAAACATCCTCCAACCCATCGGCCACGCAGCCATCCCAAAGCTCCCGATCCTCATCCACAGCGGCCATCTGCACCCGCCTGGAGGCTTTAGCCATCTGATCGCGGACTTTTTTTGCCTCTAGCTGCTGGCGGTAGGCGAGTACGGCCTCTTTGATCAGAGCGGTTTTCGAGATGTGTAGCTCCCTGCTTAGGGCGCTGACCGTCTGAGAAAAACTGTCATCCACTCGCAGCGTGATGGTGCTCATAATGCTTCCTTGCAGTACAGATTGCATTATTTTAGCGTCTTGGGGAGCTGGGCGCAACCGTTTCTGTGGACTTTTGATACAATTGCCCAGAAGCACACTTTTATCGTGCCTGCCGCAGCGTTCTGCGCGGTACTTACATATGGGACAATCAAGCTCTCTGGATCTTAGGGGATAAAAGTGGAAAAAAGCAGATACTGGAGTATCTAAAAGCGCACAAAGATGAGTTTGCGCAGAAGTATCAGATCGATAGACTGGC
>PWVP01000096.1 GCA_003561815.1 Campylobacterota bacterium
CTGGACTCGCGCCGTCCTTCAGCGGTGAGCAGGATAAAGGGGGTCTGCTCAAATCGCTTCTCGGTGCGAAGCTCTTGAAGCATCTGGCTGCCCTTCATGCGGGGCATCATCTGATCAGAAATCACCAGATCGGGCTGAAGCTCCCGCGCCTTTTCCAGTCCGTCCACGCCATCGATGGCGAAAAAGAGATTAAAGGCGCCACCGAGTAGATCGCGCATATATTCACGCAGATCGGCGTTATCCTCCACATAGAGTAGGGTGCTTTTGTCCGGATCAAGCTCTTGTTGCGTTGAGGTGTTCCAGGACGCCACTTTGGTCAGCGCCTCCTGGGTGGTCTCCTCCTCTATGGGATCGTGTGTGGCCGGTTGCGCGATTTGGGGCGAGCTGGAGCCAAACTTGACGACCGCCTCTTTATCCAGATGCTCACACCCCAAAGGCAGCTTCAGGGTAAAGCTCGTGCCGCTACCAAAAGTGCTTTTGGCTTCGATCGTGCCGCCATGCAGATGGACAATCTCCCGGACCAGCGCGAGTCCGATCCCGGTTCCGGCGTATTGGTTTGATCGGCTCGACTCGGCCTGGCCGAAGCGCTCAAAGATGGCTGATAGCTCCGCCTCTTTGATGCCCATGCCGGTATCGCTTACCGTGAGGATAAAGTGCTTATCTGTCCGATCGGTACTGAGCGTCACGCTGCCTGAATCGGTAAATTTCAGGGCGTTGGAGAGGAGGTTGTAGCACACCTTCTCAAACTTCTCCAGATCGAGATAGAGGTCGATCGTTTCAGGATTGGCTTGGAGCTGGGCGCTGAGTTTGATCCCCTTCTTTTCGGCCATGGCACTAAAGCGCTCTATCAGATTTTCAAGATAGTCGTTGAGATCGGGCACCTGCGCGGCTTGTAGTTTCATCTGGCCCGATTCGAGCTTGGCCAGATCGAGGATCTGGTTGATGAGACTCAAAAGCCGCTGCTGATTGCGCTGCATCATTTTGATCTGTTTTTCCATCGGGGCGGTGATCGGGCCGTAGCGCTCCTGACGCAGCCCCTCCAGGGGCCCAAGTGTCAGGGTGACCGGGGTGCGAAACTCGTGGGAGATATTAGCGAAGAGATCGTTTTTGACCCGATCCATCTCTTTGAGCACCGAGACGGTCATGTTGCTGTGCACCGCTGTAATGAGTCCCCCGATGGCATAGAGGGTGTCGATGTCGTTGGCATGAAGCGGCGGGTACAGAGGAAGGGATTCGGCCATCCGACCGGCTAGCAGCAACCCCAGCAATCGATCCTCACCAAAGACCGGCACCGCTGCGAAATAGGGCAGATCCAGCCGCTTGCGGATGGTTTCGATCGTTTCATCCACCTCGCTCTGGCGGTTAACCAGAAGGGTTTTTCGCTGCCGGATAAAGCCTTCTTCCAGATCGATTATAGTCTGCTCAAACGCTACGATCGGCACCTGTGCATAACCGGCCCAGTGGGACACCCGCAGTTTGTCTTCGTGGTCGGTCGGCACCAGAAAAAGGGCACGATCCATCCCGATCGTGGCCACAATCGCCTCGATGACCGTCTGAAAGATCTCCTCTAGCGCCTGATCGGTACCGATGGATTGATTTAGTTCGGCCAGGATATTAAAGGCCTGTTTGCGCTGTTCGGCCTCACGCCGGAGCCCTGAAGCCCTGGAGTCGAGCTTGAGGTTTTCGGCACTGAGGCGCTCGACCTGCTTCTGGTAATAGCGCGCCTTTTTCTCCAGCTGGGTGATCTCCCCCCCTAGTTTCTCCAGCTCGTCCATGGCTAACTCACATCACTAAAGACACAGAGCACCCCGGTCCAGTCCAGCGGGCGCAGCTCATCTTGCACCACAGCCAGCTCCACGCCGCTAAACATCCCCAAAAGCGGGATCGAATCCCCTAAAATCGCCTGAAGCTCAGCCGCCTCCTCCTGATCCGATCCGCAGTAGCGAGAAGCCCGTCCGGCACAGTCGATATAGAGGGCAAAGAAGGGTTTAGCCTCCTTTTTCACCTCTGCCATAAACTCCTCTACCACGCTGCGCATATAGCTAAAATCCTCCACATCGCGCCGCATCAGCTGAAACTCCATGCCCGCCTGAAGATCGTTTTCAAACATCACCAGCCCTTTGCGCTCTTTATCCACCGAGAGGGTGAGGCGGTTGGTGTACATTTTGGGATCGTAGTCATCCCACTTATCCCCGCGATTGACCCCCAGCGTCACAAAGAGCGGGTAGTCCTCCCAGGTTTTATCCGATCCGGCACCCAGCATCTGAGCGATCGCATCGGTGGCGGGCTGGCCGTCGATCTCTAGCACCACATTGCCATCGGTTTTGGTGATGGTGTGGTAATCCCCCACCGGCACACAGCCGTGGATGATCACCTGATCCATGCGGACCTTATTGGAGAGTACCAGTGCCAGGGCCGCCTGGGTAAACTTCTCATCATCGCGCCACAAAAAGGGCTCGGTCCACTGCATATCGGCAAAGACCCCCACCCCGGCGATTGAGGGCCAGCTGGCCATCTGGCTTTTCATCCCCGCAATCATCGGTGTGGCGAGGTTGAGCTCTTTTCCGGCGATTTTGATGGAGTCGTACATCAGCAGCACCTGCGGATCGCCGGCGTAGGCTTTAGACTGGATCTGTTTGGCCAGTTCGGCTCCGGCGGTGTATTCATCGAGATTAAGCTCTCCCTGGACAAAGGTGTCCACATCCATCTGCGGATTATAAAGCACCGCTACACCGGTCTGGTAGCCCTCATAGCCGAGCTTGTCATTGGTGATCACACCCACTGAGCTGCCGCCGATCAGCTTCGCCTCTGTGCCGATCACCGATCGGATGCCCGCGGCGGTCTGTTCGGGATTGTGTTTGGAGGTGGTGTAAAAGAGCACCATTGAGGGTTTTTCAACTCCGGCCTTTTCAAGCGCCTCTTTGGCCGCTGCGACGGCTGCTTCATAGGAGTTGGCCTGTTCGCTGTATCCGACACCGCATTTTGTACTCATGTTGACTCCTTTTTAGTTGAGGTGAAGATCGAGATTTAAAACCTTGCGCAGATAGGTTGGAAAGCACTCCAGCCCGGTGGCTTGAGGGTTCCAGCAGTGCTCCAGAGGGTAGTGACCGGTGATAGCCCACCTAGCGGCATCGGCCCCGCTAATCCAGCACTCCTCATGCAGACCGGCTCCGCGGGTGTAGCCCCCGGCGAAACAGACCCCCTCCGTGCCCTGAATCTGCTGGTTTTTCGGTCGATGACGGTGGCGAGGCTTCTCATCCACGATCGGCTCACTCCTTCTGTCCAATACATTCTCCTAGGGTTTGGGGTTTTGTTCGGTCCCGCCCCCTCCTGAAGCGCAAAGTAGCCGATCACCGTGCGGGCAGGCATATCTCCGGGCACCATCTGAAGAGATCAAAGGCTACACCCGCTTTTTTCAGGTGGTAAGCTGCCGAAAGGCCGCTGATACCGCCGCCGAGGATCGCTACCTTCATGCTCGATCGTTTCGCTGCAAATGAATCACCATCA
>PWVP01000117.1 GCA_003561815.1 Campylobacterota bacterium
AACTGGGGCGACCTTACTACCAAAACCCTGACGGCAACCCCTATCGCCACGATCGCAGACTGCTAAGCCAGTGCACCATCACCCTCACCCACCCCACCGAAGGCCAATCCCAGATCTGCATCGAGCCCGAAACCGGCTATGTCTCCCGCTGTGATTAGCCGATCGGTGGTATAATCGCCCCCATTTCACACTCAAAAGCTAGCCCTTGAAACGAACTTTTAAACGCTTTTTGCCCTATATGCTTGACTACAAAAGCCGCTTTGCGCTAGCGCTTTTGGGCACTATCATGGTTGCAGGCAGCACGGCGGCGGTACCCTATCTGATTCAGCCAGTTTTGGATGATATTTTTGTCAACCACGACAGAGCCATGCTCTACCTTCTGCCAATCGCCATCATTCTCGTGCACCTTATCAAAGGCGCAGGCGCCTATATTCAAGCCTACTATACCGCCTATATCGGTAAAGATATAGTCCGGCGTATTCGTGACGGCCTTTTAAAAAATCTGGTTAGTCTGGAGATGGGCTTTTTCCAAGGCGCCCGAAAAGGTACGCTCATCAGTCGCATCACCAATGATACCAACCGAATCCAAAGCGTGGTCTCATCCGCTATTCCGCAACTAGTACGAGACTCGCTTACCATTGTTGCACTGCTGGGTGTTGTGATTTACCAGAATCCGAAGCTTGCTTTTATGGGGCTGGTTATCCTACCGCTAGCCGCTTGGCCCTTGAGTCGACTCTCCAAACGAATGCGTCGCCTCTCTAAAGAGAGCCAGATCAAAGTAGGCAACATGACCTCCCGCTTAAGTGAAATCTTTCACAATGTCGAGATTATCAAAAGCGCAAACGCCGAACTCTACGAGCAGTCGCGTTTTGGAAAAGACAACAAAGAGTACTTTCGCTACACCATGAAAACCGTACGGACTAACCAGCTCATCAGCCCACTGATGGAGTTTCTGGGCTCTATCGGTGTAGCGGTGGTTATCGTAGTGGGCGGACTACAGGTTATGAGTGGCGAGATGACCGTGGGTGCTTTTTTCTCTTTTATGACCGCCCTGTTTATGCTCTACGGCCCGGTCAAACATGTTTCCAAGCTCTACAATAGCCTACAAGATGCGGTTGCGGCCAGCGAGCGGGTATTTGAGTTTTTAGATCTAAAGCCCAATATCCATAACGGAACAAAACCTATGCAGGCCCCGATCAATTCTGTTGCATTTGACAATATCCACCTGCACTACGGCTCCACCCATGCTCTTAAAGGGATAAGCCTTATCGCCAAAAAAGGTGAGAAGATCGCTCTTGTAGGGCACTCAGGAGGCGGGAAATCCACACTGATTAACCTTATACCTCGCTTCATCGATCCCTCCGATGGAGTAATCCGAATCAATGAGACCGATTTAAGAGAATACGACACACAAAGCCTACGCGATCACATCGGTATGGTGACCCAGCAGGTGTTTCTCTTTCACGATAGTGTCGCGGCCAATGTCGCCTATGGACGCGCGATCGATGAGGATCGGGTCGTGTGGGCCCTAAAGGAGGCCAACGCCTGGGAGTTTGTCGAGCAGATGCCCGAGGGGATTAACACCCAGCTAAGCGAGGGAGGGGTCAACCTCTCTGGTGGGCAGAAGCAGCGCCTCTCCATCGCCCGGGCCATCTACAAAGAGCCCGAGATCTTTATCCTCGATGAGGCCACCAGCGCACTGGATAACGAGAGCGAAGCGAAGGTCCAAGAGGCGCTTGAGCGGGTGACGGAGGGGAAGATCACCTTTATTATCGCCCACCGGCTCAGCACCATTAAAAATGCCGATCGCATCGTGCTGCTGCGCTCCGGCGAGATTCGCTGCATGGGCACCGAAGCGGAGCTGACAGCCAACTGCCCGGAGTTTTTAGAGCTCAAAAACGGCGGAGAGATTTAGTGTCCAGCCGACTGCACAACTATCTGCTCGGCCACTTTGCCGCCTCCTTTTTTCCCCTCTTTGGCGCGCTCTTTCTGATCGCCTCGGTGGTCGCCTTTGTGCAGCTTTCGACCATGACTTCGGTCATCAAAATGAACTTTGCCGAGATGTTCCTGCTCTATCTGACCCATGTGCCGATGATTCTGCTCTACACGCTACCGATCACCTTCTTCGCGGCGATGACCATCACCTTTGCCAGGCTGAGCTTCGATCTGGAGCTGGTGGTGATCTTTAGCTTGAAGGCGAGTGTTGTTCAGCTGCTGCGCCCCTTTATCTACCTCTCGGTGATGCTGGCCGTGCTGCTGCTGGCCCTGGGGCTGGTGGTCAAACCCAAAGCGCTCTTTATCCAAAAGGGGTTTATCTACGCCAAACAGGACGATGCGCAGATCAATATCCGCCCTAGTGAGTTTGGTCAGCGCTTCGGGGACTGGATGCTCTTTGTGGGTAAGCAGACCGATGAGAACCGCTATGAGGAGATGGTGCTCTTCTCCAAGGGGGTCAGCGGCGGCGATCAGGGCCACTTCGTCCTGGCCGATCGGGGCCGCGTGGATAATCAGGGAGGGCTTTTAAGTCTGCTCATCTCGCAAGGGCGGGTCTATCAGACCGGAAGCGAGAGCATCGGCCAGATCGACTTCTCCCGGATGCGGGTGAACGAACCGAGCCACCTGCGCGCACTGGAATACGAGGGGGTGCTCGCCTACTGGCAGGCCTACAAAAGCGATCGCAAAGTCTCCAGAGAGCTTAGCTGGACACTGGCCGCATCGCTCTTTGTAATCCTCTGCCTGCCGGCTGCGGCCACCTTCGGCATCCACAACCCCCGCTTTGAAAAAAACCGCGCCTCGGCCTGGGCGCTGGTGATGACACTGCTCTTTTATGTGCCCGCCTTCTTTCTTGGGGAGGATATGGGGCTAATCTCGCTGGCGATCGTGGCTCCGCTCTGGCTTTTGGTGGTGGCGATCTTCTACTACCGGCGCATCTGGCGCACCTTCTAATCCTTAACATTTTCTAAATCGGACTCGCGCACTCTTGTTTCTGAAAGCTTTCGCACCCCCTCTATTAAGTTAACTGTAATTAAGTTTTGACTAATCTGCGTACCGCATAAAGGTGTCAAATCTCAAAGGAGGTAGCATGCAAGCTTCGAGTGCATCGCTTACGTACGACTATTCAGTCGCCAAACTCTTCACCATAACCATGGTGGTGTTTGGTATTATCGGCATGCTGATTGGCGTCATTCTGGCGTTTCAGTTGGCGTGGCCTGCCTGGAACCTCACCAATCTTCTTGGTGAGTACTTCAGCTTCGGTCGCCTTAGACCGCTGCACACCAACGGCATCATCTACGGGTTTACCCTCAGTGGTGTCTGGGCCGCCTGGTACTATCTGTCCCAGCGGATTTTGAAGGTCTCCATGAATGAGCACCCCTTCTTGAAGCTGCTTTCGCAGATTCACTTCGGGATCTATGTCCTCATCATGATTCTGGCCGTTATCACCCTCTGGATGGGTCTGACTCAGAACAAAGAGTACATCGAGCTGATCTGGCCGATCGATAT
>PWVP01000163.1 GCA_003561815.1 Campylobacterota bacterium
AAGCCGCCATCATAGGGTCTGTATCCGAAACGGTAATATGGATTAGCTCTGTATCGCTCACCAGGCCCACTTCGATTTTTCTCATGAGCTCCTGGTGGGTCATGCCGATGGAAGGGTCGGCCGCCAGGATGGCCCGCTCTGCGACCCGCCTGCTCTTGACAATTTCGCCGTACGTTTTGACCAGATCGCGGCTCATCCTGATATCTGCGCTGCTGCGGAGCTGGGGGCCCAGGCCCTCGGGGTCCCGCGGTTCCCCGGAGTGTAACACCATGAGTGTGGTAGAAGACTTGTACGTCGGTTCAATAAAATAATTCGTATAAAGGCCACCGGCCAGAACGGCCAATAGGGGGATAAAAACAAGCAGTTTCCAGCGTTTGCGAATGATCTGAAAGATTTCGCGCAATTCCAGTTCTTCTTTCATGCAGCACCCACCTTTACGTACAATTTATTCTTACACTGTGAGCAGGTCCTTTGCTCATATATCCAGGGGCTTGAGGATGCGGGACAAATATGCTAATACACCCAATAAAACGGGTAAAGCCAACGGGAATAAGCTGTTCCACCATGGTCGGGGAATCTGCCAGCGAGCCGGCCATGTCCTTCACACCCGGCAGCATGTGTGTGCAGATCGATCCTCCTGGCAACACGAACCCTCCTGCTCATCCCGTGTCAAGATAAACTACAAAAGACCGGGGTAACTTATTTACACGGTAGTTGTCTTCTATACCGGTAAAAGAAATCCTGCTGAATACCGGGAGCGATAGAGCCGCTCTGTCAAAATTTTTCGGCGCAGCTCCATCTTCCGCACTCCAGCAGGCGGTATTTCCTGCGCAGTAATCCTGGAGCCGGAGATTTACTGTACCCCCGGTTTATGTAACGGCTTCGATATCTTTAAACCATCTTTCCAGATCTTTTTCTGAAAGCAGGGGGGTTAAATCCATTTCCAGCTTTCTGCCCAGGTTCAGAAGTTCAGCTTGGGTCTCCATCTCGTTTTCCCGGGAATCGGGAGCGATAAAAATACGTTCGTGCCGGCTGTGGATGAGTTCTTCGCGGTGGTTGAAGAGCTCCTCGAAGAGCTTCTCTCCCGGTCGGATTCCCATAAAGACAATATCGATGTCCCGGTCGGGCTGCAGCCCGGAGAGGCGGATCATATCGCGGGCCAGGTCAACAATTTTCACCTGTTCTCCCATGTCCAAGACAAAAATCTCGCCATATTGACCCAGGGCACCCGCCTGGATCACCAGCTGCACCGCTTCCGGGATGGTCATGAAGTAGCGGGTCATCTCGGGATGCGTTACCGTTAAAGGCCCGCCCTTGGCGATCTGTTCCCGGAAAAGAGTCACCACGCTGCCCCGGCTGTTAAGCACATTGCCGAAGCGTACGGCACAAAACTTACAGGAGCCGTTGTTGCGCGCCCGGTGCTGCATGTAGATTTCAGAGACCCGTTTTGTCGCTCCCATGACACTGCTGGGGTTCACTGCTTTATCGGTAGAAATGTAGACAAACCTGTCGACACGGTATGCTTCCGCCAGGTCCATCACGTTCTTGCTCCCCAGAATATTATTGCAGACCGCTTCTTCCACGTTGAACTCCATCAGGGGAACGTGTTTATAGGCTGCTGCGTGATAGACGACATCGGGCGAATGGACAGAGAAAACTTTCTCCAGGGAAGCGCGGTGGCGAACATCGCGGACCAGCTGGCAGGTTTCCAATTGGGAGTGCCTGGCCTGCAGCTCGCGGCAGATATGGAAGAGGCCGTCCTCGTTATGGTCCAAGAGCAGCAGCTTCCGGGGATCCATCAGGGCTATTTGCCGGCAGAGTTCCGAGCCGATCGAACCCCCTGCCCCGGTGACCAGCACGGTTTTGTCGGCCAGGTAGCCGGAGATGGCCTGCATGTCCACTTTGACCGGCGGCCTGCGCAGCAGATCCTCGATCTCCACTTCCTTAAGGTGGGTGAGTTTCACCTTGCCCTCCAGGATATCAAAAACGCCGGGCACTGCCTTCATCGTCACGTTCAGGCTGCTGCAGAGATCCAGGAAATGGCGCAGGATGCTGTACGGAGCTGATGGGATGGCGATAACAATTTCCCGGATGCCTTTTTCTTGCACCAGGCGGGGGATTTCCTCCCGCCCCCCCAGCACGGGCAGTCCCTGGATGATCTGCCCTTGTTTGCCGCGGTCGTCATCGACAAAGCCCACCACCCGGGTATCCAGGCGATCCTGGATCCTTTTCAGCTCCCGGGCCACCATAACGCCCACATCACCGGCCCCGATGATCAACACATTCTTTTTTCCCGGGGGCTTCCGCACCCTGTGTAAAACACTGGAGAAGACCCGCAGGTAGATGCGCGAGCCCCCCAGCAGCAAAAAGAGCAGCACCAGCTGGATCACGTAGACACCCCGGGGCAGCATCACATCGATAAGAAAGCTGTAAGCATAAATACCCGCCGTGCCAACTCCGACCGCAAACATGACCAGTATGAGTTCATTTACGCTGGCATAGCGCCACACCTGCCGGTAAAGGCCGGCCAGGGAGAATGCCAACAGATAGATCAAGATCATCGGCAGTAACAGGTATTCCAGCCGCTCAATAAAATGAATCGGCACAACCCCGTCAAAACGCAATAACAGTGAGGCGGTTAATGAGATGCCGACCAGAAGCACGTCTATCAGGATCAGGGCAGCTTTCTTGAACTTGCTTGAATGAACCAGTCTTCTTATTGGATTCATACCTTCTCCAGCCTTTCACGGATAACTGTCCTAAGAAGCCCGTTTTCAAAAACGAAAACGAAGAAAAAGAAAACGAAGAATACTAAAAAACGACCTGAATTAGGCCGGTTACGCTACTGGCTCCTGCCCGGTTAAAGCGTCCATCTATGGCCGGGCTCTCATCGCTTCCAACAACACATTATGGAGTTTAGCCTTTTCCCCGGGCAAACATGCCCCGGCTTAATGACGATTTTACCAGAGAGTTTCCATGACAGGAGTAGATTGGGGAGCATCGCTTCCCCAAAAACTCAGCTTCCATCCAGCGGCAAAGATGCATCTTCCAGGTCTTCCCATGTCCTAAAGCGGTACTCGGCCAGGGGTATGCCGCTTTTTTCCAGGGCTTCGTGCAGTAGCATGATCATTTCCATGAGGCTGCGGAAATAGATTTTTTTCTCGCCATTTAACCAGTGAATCTCACCCATCCAGGTCGCATTCTGCCGGAAGATGATCCGGACCAGGAAGGCGGAATCGCCAACCCTTGCTTCTTTCAATCCATCAGGCCTTTCATGCATACTGCTCTCCTCTTTCTTCTCCAGGGCGAGATGAAGTCTTGGCCAGTTGCGCAGTTCCACACCCGCGACAGGCATTCCTATTTCTTCCAATCGGTCGTGGAGCAGGTAGGTTAGTTCCAGGAGGCTGCGAAAAGACTGGGACTGCTGCGAAGCAAGGTG
>PWVP01000179.1 GCA_003561815.1 Campylobacterota bacterium
GAGGCCGCGCTGCCCCTCGATCTCCACCAGACAGAGACGACAGGCGCCCACACTGCTGAGCCCATCGAGATCGCAGAGTGTCGGGATGGTGATACCGTTCTCTTTGGCCACCTGCAGAATGGATTGATCCGATCGGCCGCTAAAGCTCTGATCGTCGATGGTGACGGTCTTGGTTCGGGCCCGTTTAATCGGTGGTGTCATGCGCGATCCTTCATGCCGGCGAGATACTCCTCTTTAAAGTAGTGCAGGGTGGAGACCACCGGATTGGGGGCGGTCTGGCCCAGTCCGCAGAGGCTGGTGGCGCGAATCATCTCACACAGATCCTCTAAAAGGGCGAGATCCACATCGGTCGCCTCTTTGTTTACAAATTTGCTCAGCAGGTTGTAGAGCTGTACGGTGCCCACCCGGCAGGGGACACACTTGCCGCACGATTCGCTCATGCAGAACTCCACAAAAAAGCGCGCCACCTCGACCATGGAGGAGGTCTCATCCATCACGATAATGCCCCCTGAACCCATAATGGAGCCGATCGCTTTAAGCGACTCATACTCGATGGGCAGATCGAGCTGATCGGCAGGAATGCAGCCGCCACTTGGCCCCCCGGTCTGTACCGCCTTAAAGGCGCGATCGGCCTCGATGCCGCCGCCCACTTCATAGATGAGCTCACGCAAACTCATCCCCATGGGCACCTCCACCAGACCGGTGTGCTTGATCTGGCCTGAGAGCGCGAAGACCTTGGTGCCTTTGGATTTTTCGGTGCCAAACTGGGCGTACCACTCCCCGCCGTGGCGCAGAATCGGTGCGATATTGGCGAAGGTTTCGACATTGTTGAGCACGGTGGGCTGTCCCCAGAGGCCGTGATCGCTTAGATGTGGCGGTTTCTGGCGTGGATTGCCCCGGTTGCCCTCGATGGAGGTGATGAGCGCGGTCGCCTCACCGCAGACAAACGCGCCGCCCCCTAAACGCACCTCCACATGGAAGCTAAAGGGGGTCTGGGCGATCTTGGCCCCCAAAAGGCCGTTTTTCTCCGCCTGTTTAATGGCGCGATTGAGCCGTTCGACCGCCAGTGGATACTCGGCGCGCACATAGATGTACCCTTCACTCGCCCCTACGGCGTAGGCACACAGCGCCATCCCCTCTAAGATCCGGTGCGGGTCGGACTCCATGATGGCGCGATCCATAAAGGCGCCGGGATCGCCCTCATCGCCGTTGCAGATCACATACTTCTGCTCGCTTACCGCTTTGGCGACACTATCCCACTTCAGCCCCGCCGGATAGCCCCCGCCGCCGCGACCGCGTAGGCCACTGGTGCGCACCTGGTTAATCACCTCCTCCGGGCTCATGTGACTTAGCGCCTCAAAGAGCGCCTGATACCCATCGGCGGCGATGTAGTCCTCCAGGCTATCGGGGTCGATATAGCCCGCATTCTCCAGCACGATTTTTTTCTGGCGGGTAAAGAAGGGGATATCCACCTGGCAGGTGATGTCTTTTACGCACGCTTCGCCGGTGCCGGTGGTGCAGTCGATGATGCGCTGGGCATCTTCGGGTTTGACCTTCTCATAGATCGTCTCGCAGTGGCTCTCATCGGTGGCGTTGATCATCACCAGCGGGCCTTGGGCGCACAGGCCGTTGCACCCTACCGGACGCACTTTACAGCTGCGGCCACTGCTCTTTTTGGCCAGGCAGGCTTCAAGATCCTCTTTAATCGCCTCTGCACCGATGGCCAGACAGGTGGTGCCCATGCAGACATTGATCTCCTCTTGGACCTCGGCACGCGCTTGGCGCAGCTGTTGCGCGTAGCTCTCCAGCTCCTCAACGCTCTGAATCATCGCACATCCTTTCGCACGCTTCAACGGTGGCCGCTTCATCCAGGTGGCCGATGGTCTGCTTATCAAACACCGCCACGGGCGCGAGTGAGCAGGAGCCAAAACAGCGGGCTGAGAGGATGCTCAGCTCACCATCTTCGGTCGCCTCCCCCGCCTTGACCCCAAAACGCCGCTCCAGGGCGGCCAGAATCTTATCGGCCCCTTTGATGTAGCACGCTGTACCGGTACAGAGGACACAGACATGTTTACCCTGGGGTTTGAGACGAAAGAAGTGGTAGAAAGTGGCCACGCCGTACACCTTACTATAGGGCAGGCTCAGGCGCTGGGCGATAAAGCGCAGCACCTCCTTCTCGAGATAACCAAACACCTCCTGTGCGGTGTGGAGCGACTCGATCAGTGCGCTGCGTTCGTACCCGAGCTTGCGCATGGTGCGATCGACCTGTTTAAAGCGGGTGTCGGTTTTTGCGGTCATTGCTTCCCTTTGCGAGGATGGTATAAGAATATTAACCAGACGCTATGACGGGATTGTAACAAAGAAAGGTTTTTAAAGATCGGGCCACTTAGCCTTGGGTGTTTAGAATGGCGTATCCGAGTGAGGAGATGTGCTCATCGATCTGCCTAAGCGCCTCCTCGATGCTGCGCTGTGCAATCTCGGGCAGCTCGCCGCCCCAGAGCTTCTGAGCCTGCTCAAAGCCCTTAAGGATGCCGGCGCGACCCGCCTGAAGCAGCTGCTCATCCTCGCCAGCCCCCCGGATCACAAACTGTGCCAGCCGCTCGGCGGTTTTGGGTACGCCGTAGAACCCCTGATCGCTCACAAGCGCCTGCGCCTCATCGGCGGTGGCGGGCAGCTCCGGCTTGTCGCGCATCAGCTTCTGGGCAAGCTGCTGCCACTGGCTCTGCTGCTCAAGCTGCTTGGCGGTGTGATCGCTGACGGTGAGCTCAAACTGAAAGCGGATAGTCTGCTGCTGCACCAGATAGGTTTTGTTGCCCGAACGCACCAGCGCTTGGGTGTTCTGCTCCTGATAGCTCATGTTCAGCTGGTAGTTCAAAGAGGCCAATCGACTGCTATCGACCGTGTTCATGGGGGTGCCTTTGTGGGTGCTTTAATTATAGATCGGTCTATTTTAGCAATTTTTGATCCAAAAACCTCATAACGCCTCCCACGGATAGGAGACAAAAACCACCAACTGCTCCCCCTCATCCCCAGTGGCGTAGTCGAAACGGTAAACAAACCCCGATCCCATCACAAAACGCACCCCCACTCCGCTGCTACTGCGTTTTTCCCGCCACAGATCGCCGCGATCTTCGCTCACGCTGCCCACCTCATGAAAGAGGGCCGCTTGAATACCGGTGCGAATGTCCCTCATAAAGAAGAGATCGACCGGTTTTCGCTCGGAGCTGAAGTTCCAGCGCAGCTCGGCACCGATCAGCTCGGAGTGCGCCCCCTCAAAGCGATCTTCAGGATAGGCGCGCAAGCGGTTTTCGCCCCCTAGGGTGCGGGCGCTGCCGTTTTGGTTATACAGCTGGCGGTTGCGTACCGCGCTGATCGCATCGGGTGCGCAGTGTGGCCAGCAGGTGCCAAAGC
>PWVP01000139.1 GCA_003561815.1 Campylobacterota bacterium
GGTGCCATCGCCCATCAGTGGAAGCAGCCCGTCAATGCTGTGGGTCTGATTGCCCAAGGGCTCCTGGATAGCTACGACTACGACGAGCTCGATCGCGAGGAGTTGGCGCAATCGGTGAAGAAGATTATGCAGCAAGCGGAGTTTATGGCCCACACGATTGACGACTTTCGAAACTTCTACAAGCCAAGCCGAGCTAAGGAGGCTTTTGATGTCCAGAAGGCGTGCGCGCAGGTTGTCACCCTCATTTCGCCGCAAATTAGCAAACACAATATCCAGATAGAGCTGGAGGGCCAAGAGGGGCTCACGGCCATCGGGTACCCCAGTGAGTTCAAGCAGGTGATTCTCAATATCCTCAACAACGCCAAAGATGCGCTGGTGGCCAACCACATCCAGGATCCCGCCATCACCATTGCGATCACCTTGATGGCCGATCGAAGCGAGATTGTTGTCGTGCTGGGTGATAACGCTGGTGGTATCCCTGAGAAGCTATTGCCAGAGAAGATCTTTAACCCCTTTACCTCCACCAAAGGAGATGAAGGCACCGGCATCGGTCTTTCGCTGGCCCGCACCATCATCGAAGAGAAAATGAATGGGCAGCTGCGAGCACGCAATAGCGATCAAGGAGCGCTTTTTGAGATCAAACTACCCCTCTACGAAGGAGATCGATGAACAACCCACTCTCCAACTGCCTGGTTCTGCTTGCAGAGGATGATGAGATAACCCGCGAGAGCTGGTCTAAGATATTAAGCCGCTTTACCCGGGAGGTGCGCTGCGCTGAAAACGGCCATATCGCCCTCGTGATGATCGAGGCACAAAAACCCGATCTGGTCATTACCGATCTGGAGATGCCGGTGATGGACGGCATGAGGCTGACGAGTATCATCAAGGAGCGGTTTTCGGATGTGCCGGTTATTGTGGCGACCGCTTTTGATGATGAGGCCCATCAGGTGCCCGAGGCGGATGCGTTTTTGACCAAACCCATCGACAAAGAGGAGCTTAAGGCCACCATGGCGGCGGTTATGCAGAAAAGCAGTTTAGTTTGATTAAAAAAGAGGGGTGGGTGTGAAGATGCGTGCAGGGAGAAGTGTTATTTTATGGTGGCTGGTGGTGGGGCTGCTAATGCCCGCTCGGTTGATGGCCGCCGAGGGGGAGGCGGCTGCACAAAAGCCGGTCTCCACCATTGGCGTACTCGCCTTTCGGCCCAAGCCGGAGACGCTTGAGCGTTGGGGGCCGCTAGTGGAGTATCTCAACGCAAAGATCCCAGGCACCCACTTTCTCCTTAAAGCCTACACCAACGAAGAGCTCGATAAGGCCATGCGGGCAGGTGAGATGGAGTTTGTTCTGGCGCAACCCTCCCACTATGTGCGGCTGACCTATGAGCATGAGCTCAGCTCTCCGCTGGCCAGCTTGCACAATCTCCACCAGGGGCAGGCGCTCGATCGTTTCGGCGGTGTGATTCTCACCCGGGCTGAGCGCAGCGACCTTAATAAGCTCAGCGACCTGAAGGGTCAACGCATTGCCACCCCTTCGATGATGGGGTTTGGGGGCTATCAGGCGCAGGCGTACGAGCTTCTGCAGGCCGGTGTGCGCCCCAGCCGTCACGCCACCGTGATCGAAACCGGACAACCCCAGGGGCGCACGATAGAGGCTCTTTTAAGCGGCGAGGCGGATGTGGCGTTTGTCCGCACTGGACTGCTTGAGTCGCTGGTGGCCGAGGGCCGGATCGCACCCGATGCGCTACGGGTGGTGGCTCCGGTGGCCCACGCTAACTTTCCTTTTGCCAGCAGCACACGGCTCTATCCGGAGTGGCCCTTTGCGGCCATGGCCCACACCGATCGCGATCGTGTGCGCCAAGTCGCCTCAGCCCTGCTGGCGCTGCCGCACGGGGGAGAGGTGGCCCAGAGCATGGGCATAAGCGGTTTTAGTATCCCTGGTGACTATCGCGTAGTCGATGAGCTGCTGCGGACGCTTCGGCTGCCCCCTTTTGACCAGGTGCCGGAGCTGACCTTGCAGGAGGTGTGGCAAAACTACAAAGAGATCCGGATCGCGCTTCTGCTGCTGGGCGCACTGACAGCCACCATCTTTCTAGCGGCACTGATCAGGCGAAACCGTGCTCTCTTTTATACCCGAAACACCCTCTCTAAAGAGCGCGCCCGCTTAAACAGTCTGCTGGAGGCGCTTCTCGATCCCATCTGGCTTAAAAGCCCTCAAGGGGTGATTTTAGAGTGCAACCACAGCTTTAGTGCGCTCTTTGGCTGCCCTAAGGAGACTCTAATTGGAAAGAGCGATCGGGAGCTTTTCGATACAAGAATGGCCCAGCGACTTCGCCAATACGATCAAGAGTCCCTCAAGCACAACAGGCCGGTGACCCATGAGGAGTGGATTACCGGCGCCGATGGACAAAACCGCCTCTTTGAGATTATCAAGACACCCATGTACGATCGAAACCAAAAGGCGTTTGGGGTTTTAGGTATCGGGCGGGATATCACCTTGCGCCACGAGCACGAGCAGACGCTTGAGTCCTTTAACCAAACCCTTAGCGATCGCGTAGATGAGGCGCTCACACAGAAAGAGGAGCAGCAAAACGCACTGATTGCCCAGTCCAGGGTGGCGATGATGGGGGAGATGACCAGCGCTTTGGCCCACCACTGGCGTCAACCGCTAACCGCCATCGGACTGCTCGCCCAGGATCTAAAAGAGTCCTTTTTCTGCGGTGATCTTGACGAAGAGACGGTCTGTGAGAATACGGGTAAGATCGCGCAGCTGATCCAGGCGCTCTCCGCCACCATTAGCGACCTGCGCGCTTTTCATGATACGGAGCCTAGTCGCCACCACGCTCTGCCTTGCGAACAGATTGAGCAGGTGGTCGCACTGCTCGCCCCACAGCTGGCGATGGTTGATATCAAACTGATAAGCCACTGCCAGAGGGGCGAAATCGAGGTGCCGATCGCCCCCTCAGCCCTGCGACAGGTGCTCTTTAGCATAATTACCAACGCGCGCGATGCTATCCTTAAAACCCAGCCACCTCAGCGGGAGATTCTTATCGAGCTGGTCAGGGGCGATAGGGGGGTGTGTATCCATATTCAGGATACTGGCGGAGGCTTTGATCCGGCGATCTTGGATCGGGTGTTTGAGCCCTTTTTTACCACGAAAGAGCGCGGTCAGGGATCGGGCATCATCAGCGGTGCCGGGCTTGGACTCTTTGTGGCCAAACAGATTGTCGAAGAGCAGGGCGGCGGAGAGATTCAGGCGACCAACGGCAAAAAGGGAGCGCACTTGACGATCTGCTTTCAACGCTTTAAGCCCACCCCAAAGGACCCCTCCCATGCATAACCAGTGGACCATCCAGACCCGCATCGTCGCCATCAGCCTGAGTCTGACCGCCTTTTTGGTGATCGCTTTAGGGGTGA
>PWVP01000175.1 GCA_003561815.1 Campylobacterota bacterium
CCCGCCTGCACCACCCGTATCAAAGAGGGTATGGTGGTGCGCACCCAGAGCGAGACGCTGACCAAACACCGACGCAAGGTGTTAAGCCTGCTCTTTGCGGAGCGCAACCATGTCTGCTCCGTCTGTGTCTCCAACGGCCATTGCGAGCTTCAAAGCATGGCCAGCACGGTGGGCATGGGCCATGTGGAGGTGCCCTACCTCTATCCAAAAATGGAGGTGGACGCCTCACATAAGCGGTTTGTGAATGACCCCAACCGCTGTATCCTCTGTACCCGTTGTGTACGGGTGTGTGACGAGGTCGAGGGGGCGCATATCCTCGATGTCTTTAGTCGCGGATTTCAGTCGCGGATTATCGCCGAGATGGGCGAACCGTGGGGGGAGAGCGAAAACTGCACCCACTGCGGCAAATGCGTCCAGGTCTGCCCCACCGGTGCGCTGAGCGAAAAAGGGGTCTCCGTAGCGGAGATGGCCAAGCGGCGCACCTTTTTGCCCTACCTGACCACCATGAAGAAAGGACGCTAGATGGCCGAAAAAATTCGCTTGGCTACCGTCTGGCTGGATGGCTGTTCGGGGTGTCATATGTCTTTTCTCGATATGGACGAACGGCTCATCGAGCTAGCCGGTCTGGTCGATGTGGTGTGCAGCCCCTATGTGGATACCAAAGGCTTTCCTGAGAAGGTCGATCTCGCGCTGGTGGAGGGGAGTGTGAGCAGCGAGGAGGATCTCGAAAAGCTGCTCAAAATCCGCAAAAACAGCCGCCTGATCGTGGCACTGGGCGACTGCGCCGTGACCGGCAATGTCTCGGCCATGCGTAATCTCGTCGGCGTCGAAAAGGCGATGGTGCAGTGCTATGATGAGCTTAGCGATCACAATACCGGCAAACGCCCCTGCCGCGTGGTGCCGCCGCTGCTAGAGCGCGTCGCCCCCTTGCATGAGCATGTGGCGATCGATCACTTTTTGCCCGGCTGTCCGCCTCCGGCTGATGCGATCTATGCGCTGCTAAAAAGCGTGATCAGCGGCGAGGCGATCGATATTTTTGAACACACCCGATTTGGAAAGTAGGCCTATGAAAACCATCACCATCGATCCGGTTACCCGTATTGAAGGGCACGCCAAAATCACCATCAAACTCGATGAGACCGGCGAAGTGGCGGCGGCCAATCTCCATGTCACCCAGTTTCGCGGTTTTGAGAAGTTTTGTCAGGGCCGCCCCTTTACGGAGATGCCCGCTATCACCGCACGCACCTGCGGCATCTGTCCGGTCAGCCATCTGGTCGCCTCCTCTAAAGCCGCCGATCAGATCCTAGCGGTCTCCATCCCACGCACCGGGGCCAACCTGCGACGGGTGATCAATCTCGCCCAAATCGTCCAGTCCCACGCGCTTAACTTCTTTCACCTCTCCTCGCCGGATCTCTTGCTAGGCTTTGATAGCGAACCGGCCAAACGCAATATTTTCGGCGTGATGGAGGCCTATCCGCAGATGGCCAAAGAGGGCATCCGGCTTCGTAGCTTCGGCCAACGCATTATCGAACGACTCGGGGGCAAACGGATCCATCCAGGCTGGATTGTGCCCGGCGGAGTGAGCCATCCGCTCCTAGCCGAGGATCGCGATGCGATTTTGGCGGAGCTGCCCGAGTTTATCCAGATCGCGCAAAACACCCTCAAGTGGTTCAAGAAAAATATGAAAAACTTCCAGGAGGAGGCGCGCGCCTTTGCCAACTACCCTACCCTCTTTATGGGGATCGTGGGCGAAAAGGGCGAACTCGAACACTATGACGGCAAAATCCGCATGATGGATCACACCGGAAAAATCCTCGTCGATGGTATGAGCAACGATCGCTACCGGGAGATTATCGGTGAGGCGATCGAAGAGGAGAGCTACCTCAAAAGCCCCTACTATAAACCAATGGGCTACCCAAACGGTGTCTACCGCGTGGGGCCGCTGGCACGGCTCAATATCGTCGATTCCATCGGCACGCCACTAGCCGATGAGGAGTTTGCCGAGTTTAAGATGCTCGAACGCGGCCCGATTTTGAGCAGCTTTTACTACCACTACGCACGGCTCATTGAGATTCTGCACGGACTGGAGAAGATCGGGGTTCTGTTGCGCGATGAGGAGATTTTAAGCCCGCACATCCGTGCCCATGCTGAGCCTAACCGCCTGGAGGGGATCGGCATGAGTGAAGCGCCGCGCGGATCGCTGATTCACCACTACAAGGTGGATCAAAACGGCCTGATTGAGTGGGTCAATCTCATCATCGCCTCCGGCCACAACAATCTGGCGATGAATCACGGGGTGCTCCAGAGTGCCAAGCACTTCGTGGACAAAGACCACCTCACAAACGGCGCGCTCAACCGCGTCGAGGCGGTGATTCGCGCCTTTGACCCCTGTCTCTCGTGCTCCACCCATGCACTCGGCCAGATGCCGCTTAAAATCGGGCTCTTTGATGCCAGCGGGCGGCAGCTCGATGAAAAGCGACGCTAGGGCGCGTACGCTGCTGATTGGCTACGGCAACCCCCTGCGCGAAGATGACGGGCTCGGGGTTGCGGTGGCCAAGAAGCTAGAGGGGTGTGCTGGGGTCGATATCCTCACAGCCCATCAGCTGCTAGTGGAGATGGCCGAGGAGATGGCGCATTATGAGCGGGTGATCTTCGTCGATGTCAACACCACTGCACCCCCCGGGGTGCTCGCAGTGCCGCTGCCAGAGAGTGTGACGCCCGCTTTGGGCCACACCCTCTCACCCTGGCGCCTGATGGCCTATGCGCAGACACTCTTTGGCTCAGACGCGCGCTTTTGGATCTTCTCAGCCGGTGGCGAGCGTTTCGACTATAAAGAGGGGCTTTCTCCCGCCGCCCAAAGAGCCGCTGTTGAACTTAGCGGCATGATCTGGCGACTGATCGCCTCCAGTTAAGAGGCGCGGGGGCGACCACGCCGCTTTTCGCGGGTGGGATCGAGCTGTGCCATCAACTTCGCTTTACGAACCGAGAGGTTGGCTTTAATCTTCTTCAGGTAGTCACTCTCGCTTAGATTGGGCTCACGGATGGTAATACCGATCGCATCGATCGCCTCATCGATCTGCGCTTTAAGCGATCGCTTCTGCTCTTCGTTTAGCGGCTGTGCACCCTTGCTGTCGTTTTTACAGCCCGCCACGAGCGAGAGAATCTGATCGATCTGGCCACTCTCAAGCTGATACTCTTTTTTAAGAAGCTTCAGCAAAGCCCGATCGTCCTGCTTGGGCGTTTTGGTACGCTTCTGCGTCGCCATGTAGCGATTAATCATCTCCATCAGTGCGGCAATCTGACCGAGATTCTCCCCCACCTGTTTAAGATCGGCTGCGCGTTTCATTCAGAAACCCCCTTTTTTGTTTGGGGCCATTATAGCGGCGAGTACTTTAA
>PWVP01000159.1 GCA_003561815.1 Campylobacterota bacterium
AGGGTGATGGGATCCTGGCTGAGCCCCCAGAAGGTCAAAAGCGGCTGCAAAAAGTAGATCGAGAGCGTCACCAGTGTGCGCTCTTCGAGCTCTTTAAAGAGCCGCTTGGCCATAAACCCCAGCAAAATAAAGAAGTAGACCCCAGCGACCGAAAGCCACACCTCGCCCATAGCGCTCCTTTGGGGGAATTGTACCCTAGGGGCTTTTGGTACAATTTCGCCAGATGAAACAAAGGCCGGATGTGCGGATTTTTCTGATCGTGTGTGTGCTGCTAACAGCCCTGTGGAGCTTTGACCAAAACGGCGGCGGCCTGGGCGGCTTTGAGCCCGGGGCTTATCAAAAGGAGAGCTTTTTCCCCACCGCCTTTAACCAGACGCGCCATCTAAACACCTGCTTTGGTGAAAGCGCGCAGGTGCTCTGGCGCATCAAAACCAGTGGCTTTATCTTTGCCGCGCCGGTGCTGGACGCTGCGGGCAATATCTATATCGGAAACGCTGATGGCACCTTTTTCTCCTTTGGGCCCGATGCTCAGGAGCGCTGGCGCTTTAAAACCGCCGGACAGGTGCGGGGTGAAGCGGTCATCCACCGCGATCATATCGTGATCGCTGGGGGCGGGAGTGTGCTCTATGCGTGGGATCTCAATGGCACACTGTTGTGGACGCACCACGCTAGAGGCCGCTTTAACGGTGCACCGGCGATCGATAGCGCGGGCCATATCTACGCCGCCGCGCAGGATGGCCACCTCTACGCGCTTAAACCCGATGGCACGCTGCTATGGCAGACGCGGGTGCAGACCCCGCTGCGCGCTCCGGCGGTGATTCGCGCAGATGGAACGATCTTGCTCGCCGGGGAAAACGGGCGGCTCTATGCGCTGGACAAATCGGGCGCACTTTTGTGGGAGCGATCGATCGGTGGGCAGATGGATACCGCGCCGCTGATCGACCGCAAAGGGCGCATCTATGTGGGCACGAAGGATTGGGCGATCTATGGGCTGGATTCAGAGGGCCAGGAGCGCTGGCGTCATGAGACCGGCTGGTATGTGACCGAATCCCCTGCCTTCGGGGCCGATGGGACGGTGCTGATTGGCTCATGGGACTGGAATTTTTATGCCTTGGATCAAAACGGCTCACTGAGGTGGGAGGCGGAGGTGGAGAGCTATATCAGCTATGTGACCACCTCGGCTTTGAGCGATCGGTGTGGCCATGTGCTTTTTGCGGCACGAAACGGCAAGCTCTATCTGCATGATGCAAACGGCGAGCGACTCTGGTCGCTAAAGCTGGGCAACGCCATCTACGCCAGTCCCGGTGCCAGCCGCAAGGGCACCATCTATATCGGCACGCTCGAAGGGGCCCTCTATGCCATCGGAGCCAAAGAGTGAGTCTGCCCGACACGCTTAAAGAGACCATTCGCCATCTGCCCGATGCCCCCGGCGTCTATCAGTATCTGGACGAAAAGGGGCGCCTGCTCTATGTGGGCAAGGCTAAGAGCCTGAAAAACCGGGTGAAAAGCTACTTTAGTTTCACCCCCCATCTGGCCCCCGGTCCCAGGCTGGGCGCACGCATTGCGCGGATGATCGGCCAGACGCACGGGCTGGAGTATATCGTGGTCGCCAGCGAGTCCGATGCGCTGATTTTGGAAAACTCGCTGATCAAACAGCTCAGCCCCAAATACAACATCCTGCTGCGCGATGATAAGACCTATCCCTATATCTACATCGATCTCAGTCAGGATTTTCCGCGCTTTGAGATCACGCGAAAGGTGGTGCGCGGGCGGCAGATTCGCTACTTCGGCCCCTTTGCCAGCGGGGGGCGCGAACTGCTCAATGCGCTTTATGAGATCTTTCCGCTGGTGCAGAAAAAGAGCTGCGCGAAGGGCAAAAAGGCGTGCCTCTTTTTTCAGATCGGCAAGTGTCTCGCACCGTGTGAGGGGCGTGTGACGCCTCAGGATTATCGCAAACTGATCGACGAGGCGATCGCCATGATTAATCACAAACGGCGCATCACTAAAGCACTGAACGAAAAGATGATGCACCACGCCGAAAACGAGCAGTACGAAGAGGCGGCCAAACTGCGCGATCAGATCCAGTCGATCGAGGCTTCGAGCATCCAAAGCGGTGTCGATCTGGCTAAAGACGCCTTTTTTGATGTGGTGGCGATCGCTCAAAAGAGCGGCCGGGCCTGCGCGGTGCGGCTCTTTATCCGTGAGGGGCGGGTGATATCCAGCAGTCACAACTTTTTGCGTTTTAGTGAGGGGTTTGATCTCGATGAAGCGTATGAGCGCGCCTTTTTGGCCTTTTATGGTCCGGACGCACCGGTGACGGCGAGCACGGTCTATATCGCCCACCACTTTAGTGATGAAGAGCCGGTACGCAGCTGGCTGGAAGAGACACTCGGACGCAAGGTGCAGCTGATCGTCCCTCAGCGGGGTGAAAAACGCCAGATTGTCGATCTCGCGCTAAAAAACGCCGAAGAGATTTTAGGGATGCAAAAGCGCAAAGAGGCGAGTGAAGAGGCGATCGCTGCGCTTTTGGAGCTGGGGCGCACCCCGACGCGTTTTGAGGTGTTTGACAACTCCCACCTGATGGGCGAGGCGACGGTGGGGGCGATGGTGGTGTATGAACGCGGCGAGTGGCAGCGGGGTGATTTTCGCCACTACAACCTCACCGCCCGCGATGAGTACGGCCAGATGCGCGAAATGCTCACCCGGCGGGTGGAGGCGTTTGAGAAAAACCCGCCCCCGGATCTGTGGGTGATCGACGGCGGCGAAACCCTTCGGCGGCTGGCGGTGGATATTTTGGCCAGTGTCGGCGTCACCCTGCCGGTGGTAGCAATCGCCAAAGAGAAACTCGATAGCAAAGCCCACCGGGCCAAAGGGGCCGCCAGAGATCTGCTCCACTGTGAGGGCGAACTTTTTAGGCTGGAAACCAGCGATAAACGGCTGCAGTTTTTCCAGCGGTTGCGCGATGAAGCTCACCGCTTCGCCATCACTTTTCACCGCAAACAGAAACAGAAAAAAGACACCCAGATCGCCCTGCTCAAGAAAAAAGGCGTCGGCGAAGCGACCCTCAGACGGCTTTTAGATGTACTCGGCAGCTTCGAGGCGATCGAAGCGGCCAGCGAAACCGAACTCGAAACAATCGTCGGCCCGGCGATGGCACGAAAGCTTAAGGCTGAGCAGCCGGATAGATCATAACCCCCTCTTGCGCGATCGCCTCTGTCAGGCTTTGATCGGTGATGTCATCCAGAAGCAGCAGATCGAAACGCTGCAGGATCGGCAATGCCTCCAGCTGCTCTCTGAGGCGTCCTAGCTGTGCTGGGCTTAGATCGCCTTTGATGGCCAGATCGATGTCGGAGCGTTCGTTGGCTGTGCCGCGTGCGCGGGAGCCGTAGAGGATGATCTGCTCGATCTGTGGGTCGCTTTGGGCGATTGTTTGGATCTGTCTGATGAGTTCGGAGGAAAGGTTCGGGCTCAAGAGAGCTCTTCGAGTTGGACTAAGAGCGCCTGAAGCAGGGGCAGATAGTGTGCAACAATCCGTTCATAGACCCTCTGGCTGGAGGCTTCGTTGTAGGTGTGGGTCATCAGGTTGCGATCTTCAAGGATCGCTATCCACCCTTCACCGTCCTTGAGGATGCCATCGGCAAAGGCTTGTCTGAGCGTATTTCTGGGTCCACCGATCTCTAGATAGCCTTGATCGATCAGATAATCCTGCAAAGTTTTCCACGCCAGCTCAAAGGTAAACTCAAAACGCTGGATAATCCCGTCGCGCTCCAAGTCGCTGGGTGTGCTGGTGCTGGCAATTCCCGCCTCCAGAGTTTTGAGCGCCTGCCTGTAGCTTAAGAGGCGCTGTTTCCACCGTTTGGACATGACCTGCTCCTCGCCTTGTGGATGAATCTCTTAATATTAGCAGATTGTTGGTGAGCCCAGCACTCAGCCGCTACAATTCGCACCACTAATCCGCAAAAGGTGAGGAGAGTTTTGGACGGTTATCGGTTTGAGGTGGTGGAGATTTTTGACTCTCTGGAGGGGGAGGGCAGCTGGATGGGGCGACACAGTGCGTTTGTGCGGCTGTACGGCTGCAACCTGCGCTGCACATGGTGTGATAGCACCCACGCCTATGAAAAGCGCTTTAGCGGCGAGTCTCTCACGGCCGATGCGATCGTCGATCGGGTGCGCGATCGGGCGGTGAGTTCGGTGACGATTACCGGGGGCGAGCCCTTTTTGTGCGAGGCGCTTCCGGCTTTAGTGGCGGCACTCACCCAGGCCGCGCTTGAGGTCAAAATCGAGACCAACGGCACCCTCTGGCAGCCCGAGTTGGCCCATCACATCACGCCGCAGCTCTTTATCGCCTGCTCGCCCAAGCCGCCAGAATACCGGGTGGATGAGCGGCTTATGGCGCATGTGAGCGAGCTTCGCTTCGTGGCCGATGGGCAGCTAAAGAGTGAGGCGATCTGGCAAGAGCCCTTTATAGAGGCCTACAAGCGCGGGGTGCCGGTGGTGCTGCAGCTTCAATCGGGTGCGCCTGAGAGCCTTTCGCGCGCACAAGAGCTCCAAAGAGAGCTTTTCGAGCATGGCATGAGCGTGCGGGTGCTGCCTCAGATGCATAAGCTGCTTCAGATTCCCTAATCGGCGCATGCGAACATATATCTTTTTTTTAGCCGTTGTGTGCCACACTCAATTTAGAAGATGGATGCCACTATTAAGGGGATGAGATGAAACTATTTCGCACGGTGCTGCTACTGCTGATGGCGACGGGTCTGCTCTGGGCGGGCCGATCATGGGCGCCGATTATCGATCCGGCCTTTTTGGCGGAGAATCTGGAGAGCTCCGATCTGATAGTGGTGGATGTCCGCCCGGCGGAGGCGTACGCGAAGAGCCATATCCGTGGAGCATCGAGCCTGCCGGCCTATGAGAAGCTCTTTGGCGAGGGGTATATGATGCCTTCGCTGGAGACGCTCAGTCGCGTGATCTCTGAAGCGGGGGTGAGCAACCACTCTCAGGTGGTGGTCTATGACAACGGTGACTTTATCTGGGCGGCGCGGCTGGTCTGGCTTCTGGAGACGATGGGTCACGATCGGGTGAGTATGCTCTCAAGCGGGTTTAAACACTGGGAGGCGGATCTATTGCCGATTGCGACGGGTGAGAGCGCTGCCAGGCCGGGCCGGTTTGTGCCGACCATCGATCACGAACGGCTCAAGACCAAGCTGAGCACCCTGATGGCGATCGGCGAAAACATCCTGATTGATGCGCGAAGCGAGGAGGAGTATCAGGGGCTTAAGTCGATCGCCGATCGCCACGGCCATATCCCCACGGCGCGTAGCTACCCCTCCTGTGGAAACTACATCGATCCCCGCCAAGGGGGCGTGATGCGCTCACTCGATGAGCTGGCTGCGGTCTATGCCGATCTCGATCCGGCCGATCCCATTATCATCTACTGTAACGGCGGGGCCGATGCGGCGCTAAACTATGTGGTGCTTCAGGCGCTGGGCTTCACAGTCTCGGTCTATGACGGCTCCTGGGCAGAGTGGGGCAACGATCCGGAGCTGCCGATCGAGAACCCCTCACAGCAGTAGGGGCTATGCTCAAACGCCTGCTGTGTCAGAAACTTAACTTTATCTTCTGCAATCCGCGCCGCTTTTTTGGTTCGATTCGCGGGCGACTGGTGACGATGATGCTGGTCGCCTCTTCGGTGACGGCGCTGGTGGGGTATGCGATCTTTGCCTACTACTCCCTCGGTGCGCAGCGCGATCGGCTGATGGAGTTTTCCGAGTCGCTGGTGGAGGTGCTCAGTCAGGATCTAGCGCGCATCGTGTTGCTAGGGGAGTTCTCCGTGGCGGCCGATGTGACGGCGCGGCTGGACTCGTTTGGCCTGGTGCGCCGCACGCTGCTCTATAACCGCGAAGGGGAGCCGGTCTTTCAGTATCACCGATCGGATCTGCGGGGTACGCCGCTTGAGCCGCCCGTGCTTGAGGGGGAGCGCGCAGCGCTGCTAAAGGGTTCCGTGATGCATTTTGAGCTTCCGCTGCTCTATGGCCGCCAGGAGCTCGGGCGGGTCTATCTCAAACTCGAGGCGGAGTCGCTTCAGGCGATTTTGCAGCGGGATATGAAGGTCTTTTTAGGGATCGGCGCGCTGATGCTGCTGCTGGCGCTGCTGCTGGCGATACGCTTTGAGTCCCGGTTTAATGCGCCGATTCTGCGTCTGATTCGCTTCTTCGATCGCACCGGCAAAAAGGGGGCGCTTGAGTCGCGCATCCAAACCGATGAGCAAAATGAACAAAACGAGTTTGGCACCCTCTATCGTGAGGTGAACCGGATGCTAGAGCGCATCGAAGCCTCCCGGGAGGCGCTGCGCATCGCCGCAGTGGCGTTTGAGACCCCAAATGGCATGGTAATCACCGATGCCGAGCAGCGGATTTTGCAGGTTAACCGCGCCTTTAGTGAGATTACCGGCTACAGCAGTGAGGAGGCGATCGGTCAGAGCCCCTCCATGCTGCAGTCCGGGCGGCACGATGACGCCTTCTATCAGCAGATGTGGCAGACGCTTCAGAGCAGTGGCTACTGGGAGGGGGAGATCTACAATCGCCAAAAGAGCGGCGAGGTTTATCCTGAGCGGTTAACGATCCAGTCGGTTAAAGACGAGAACGCTCAGGTGCGCTACTATGTCGGCTCTTTTGTGGATCTCACCTCCCTAAAGCAGGCGCAGGCGCAGGCGCACTATCTGGGGCTGTACGATCCGCTCACCGGGCTGGCCAACCGCCGCCACCTGGCCCAAAAGCTTCAAGCACAGAGCGCCTCAGGCCAGCCCGATAGCGCGCTGCTCTGTTTCGATCTGGATAATCACCGGCTCATCAGTGAAACCTTCGGCCACGATAAGGCCGATGAGCTGCTCATCGAGGTGGCCGAACGGGTGCGCGCCGCCTTTGGCCAGAGCGCCTTTATTGCGCGGCTGGGGGCGGATGTGCTGGCGATTATTCAGCACTATGAAAAGAGTCAGGAGGTGGCGCTGCAGGCTGAAGAGAGTGCGAAGACGCTCCTGGAGGCCGTGCAGAAGCCCTATCTTCTGAGTGATAACTTCTTTGCGATCAAGGCGCGTGTGGGGATCGCCCTCTTTCCGGTTTCGGGTGTGGATGCGCAAGCGTTGATCAAGCAGGCCGATCTGGCGCTGCAGCAGGGCCAGCCGGTGGCCGGTCAGCAGATTCGCTTTTTTGATCCCGAGGCGGAGAGTGCTGCGCGCCACTATCTGGACACCTGTACGCAGCTTCAAAACGCCATCAACGAAAACCAGCTGCAGCTGCACTATCAGACCCAGGTGGATACGCAGGGCAGGGCGGTGGGGGCTGAGGCGCTGATTCGCTGGCGCCACCCTCAAGAGGGGATGCTTTCGCCGGGCTGCTTTATCCCTGCGGCGGAGCGATCGTCGCATCTGATTCTGGAGATTGGCCACTGGGTGCTTGAGAACGCCTGTGCGCAGCTGGCGATCTGGCAGCGCGATCCCGATCGGCGCAGCTGGACGCTGGCGGTCAATATCAGCGCGCAGCAGTTTATCCAGGAGGGGTTTGTTCAGGAGGTCCAAGCCGCGCTTGATCGCCACAACATACCCGCCAGTCGGCTCAAGCTGGAGTTGACCGAGAGTGTGCTGGTCGATGATATTCATCAGGCGGTAGAGACCATGACGCAGCTGCGCGCGCTTGGTCTGGAGATCTCGCTTGATGACTTTGGCACCGGCTACGCCTCCCTCTCCTATCTGAGTCAGCTGCCCCTTTCGCAGATTAAGATCGATCGCACCTTTGTCAGCCGTCTGCTGGCCGAAAAGAGCGACGCGGCGATTGTTCAGAGTGTTTTGAGTCTGGGCGAGACCTTTGAGCTGACGGTGGTGGCTGAAGGGGTGGAGACCAAAGCCCAGTATGAGCGGCTGCGCCAGATGGGGTGCGCGATCTTTCAGGGTTTTTACTTTAGCCGTCCGGCCCCCGCGGATCAACTCTCTGCATGATATAATCCCCCCATGAGAGAGAATGACAAGAGCTTTATCCTCGCCCTTTTAGCGGTGGCCGCGGCGCTTTGGTTGGTAGCGGTGAGTGTGAGTGAGCCCAAGTGGCCCTTTGCGCTCTTTTTGGCCGGTGCGGCGCTGGCGGGGTGGGCCTATCTGCGCTATAGCGCGATCCACCCTAAAGCCGCCAGCCCGTCGGCATCGGCCGGTTCGGCGGCCAAAGAGCGCGCGCCCATTCGCCCGGTGCAGTCAACGATCCGCTTTAGCGATGTGGCGGGGCTGGGCGGTGCACTTGAGGAGCTTGAGGAGATTGTGGAGTTTTTTCGCGATCCTAAAAAGTACCGCCGCTTTGGGGTGCAGCTGCCTAAGGGGGTGCTCTTAAGCGGCCCGCCCGGCACCGGCAAAACCCTGATGGCCAAAGCCATCGCCGGTGAGGCGGGCGTACCGTTTTTTTATGCGGGGGGCTCAAGCTTCGTGCATATGTATGTGGGGGTGGGCCCTAAGCGGGTGCATGAGCTCTTTAGTGCTGCGCGTAAACGGGCGCCGGCGATTATCTTTATCGACGAGATCGATGCGGTGGGCAAAGCCCGTGGCGGCTTGCGCGGCGATGAGCGGGAGAACACCCTCAATCAGCTGCTCACCGAGATGGATGGCTTTGAGAGCCGTGAGCCGGTGATTGTGATTGCGGCGACCAACCGCTATGAGATGCTCGATAGCGCGCTGCTGCGTCCGGGCCGCTTCGATCGCAAAATCGAAGTGGGTCTGCCCAACCTGGCCGATCGCCAGCGTATCTTAGAGATCCATCTGGCCCAAAAACCCCACACCCTCGATACGCACGCGCTGGCGGCCAAGGCGGTCGGCTTTAGCGGTGCGGCTTTAGCGGCGCTGGTTAACGAAGCGGCCATCTATGCGGCCAAACACAACCTCTCGGCCATCACCGATGAGGCGATCGAGGCGGTGCGCCAGAAGGTGGTCTCGCTGAAAAAGACCGGCGATCTGCTCGGTGGCGAACTGCGCCAGAAGCTCGCACTCTACCAGGCGGCCAAAGCGGTCGCGGCCAAACGGCTCGATCTGGCGCTCGAGCCGCTGAGTCTGCGCGGGGAGTTTATCGTGCTGCCCAGTGGTGCGATCGAGGCGGATCGGCTACTGGATCTGATGGCGGCCCATCTGGCGGGGCTGCGCTCGGCCCATCTGGCCGGGGAGAGCACCGCCAGCTTTAGTGCGCCCGATGTGGCGATTGTCCGGCGGTTGGCCAGGCACTATCGCGAAGCGTTTGATCCGGCCCGCACGCACAGCATCAGCGAGCTTATAGTGCGTGCCGAGGCGCTTGCCGATGGTGTAATCGCCGATCAGCGCGCGGCGATTGAGGCGCTTGCCCAGAAGCTCTTCGATGAGGAGTCGGTGGATCTTGCGCTTCTTTAGCGGTTTTGGTTTTCAAGAGGAGGCGGCGCTGTTTGCCCCCTTTTTGCCCCCGCGATCGGCGGGCTTTACGGTGGCGGGCTTTAGTCTGGGGGCGATACGCGCCTTTGAGCATGTGCTCTTAAGTCGTGAGCGGATTGAGCGGCTGATACTGCTCTCACCCGCCTTCTTTGAAAACCGCCCCGAGGCGTTTAAGCGCCAGCAGCTGATGGGGTTTAAGCGCCATCCGCAGCGCTACTTTGAGCAGTTTTACGCCGCGTGCGATCCGGCCGGGTTGGCGATCGCACCCTATCAGGCGCCCGGCAGTGTTGAGGAGCTTGAGTTTCTGCTCCACTACCGCTGGGATCTAGAGCAGCTAGCCCGGCTGAGGCAAAAGGGGGTGCAGATTAGCCTCTATCTAGGCGGTCAGGATCGCATCATGGATGCCCAGGCGGCTACGGCCCACTTTCTAAAGGTGTGCGAGGTCTGCTATCTGAAAAACGCGGGCCATTTTTTACGGGAGGTTTAGTATGCAGCGTGTCAAAATCGGTGTTTTGGTTCTAAGCGATCGCGCCAGCCGTGGTGAGTATGAGGATATCAGCGGTCAAGCGATTATGGAGACGATGAGGGCCTATCTCACAACGCCCCATGAGTTTGATTACCGTGTGATTCCCGATGAGCAGGCTACGATCGAAGAGAGTCTGATCGAGATGGTTGATGTTGCCGGGTGCGCGCTGGTACTCACCACCGGCGGCACCGGCCCCGCCCTGCGGGATGTCACCCCCGAGGCGACTGAGCGGGTGTGCGAGAAGATGCTGCCCGGCTTTGGGGAGCTGATGCGCCAGGTGAGTCTGCAGTATGTGCCCACGGCGATTCTTTCGCGCCAGAGTGCCGGCACGCGGGGTAAGAGCCTCATCATCAATCTACCGGGCAAGCCCAAATCGATTCGGGAGTGTCTGGATGCGGTTTTTCCGGCGGTGCCCTACTGCATCGACCTGATGGAGGGCCCCTTTTTAGAGACCGATGAGGCGGTGATCAAAGCGTTTCGCCCTAAAAAATAACTAAGAGACATTAGCCAGAGATAAGAAAATTTCGGTATAATACGCGCCTTTAAATTATCTGACACTTTTGCTGCAACCTCTAAATCTCCACAGAAACAGGAGCATCCTCTATGGCCGCTAAAACCAAACTCCCTTCCGATCCGATCGAAGCGATTTTTGCTGAAAATAAAGGCTCGATGGTCACCTACGAGGACATTACCGACGAGATGAAAAAGGCCCCCACCTCCGCTGTCGCCAAGCGGATGATGGATCTGGCCAAAAAATACAACGCCACCTTGATGACCAACGCCGAGGTGGTGGCACAGAAGAACAAACTCGATGCCCGCCGCCGTCAGGAGAAGCTCCGAAAGCTTCGCGAAGAGGGGGGTGATGAGGATCTCGATGTGCTGCGTGAGCGGGAGCTTCTGGAGTGGAGCCGATCCGATTCGCCGGTGCGGATGTATCTGCGGGAGATGGGGCAGATTCAGCTTCTGACCAAAGAGGAGGAGGTGCAGATCTCCAAGCAGATCAAGCGTGGCGAGGACATGATCATCGATGCGGTCTGTTCGGTGCCCTATCTGCTGGACTTTATTCTCGACTACCGTGAGGCGCTGATTAACCGTGAGCGGCGGGTCAAGGAGCTCTTTAAGAGCTTTGAGGAGGAGGAGAGCGAGAGCGGCGATGATGATGAAAACGGTGAAGAGGTCGATGAGGATCGCTCCCCTGGAAGCCGCCGCGACAATAAGCGGATCGAGAAGGTTCTTGAGGGGTTTCGTGCTCTAGAGAAGGCGAAAAAGGATTGGGAGAAGACCAACCGTAAAGAGCTCTTTACCCAGGAGGATGAGAAGGCGCGCACGCTGGCACTTTTGATTAACGCCTATAAAAAGAACCAGGTCAAACACTGCCTGCTTGAACTTGGCCCCACCAGTAAGCTGATCGGGGAGCTGGTCAAGGCGATGGAGACCAGCCTTAAGAGCGAGACCTACTTCGATCGGGAGCTAAAAAAGCTCGAGTACCGTCTGCCGCTCTTTAACGATCAGCACCGAATCGCCCACCAGAAGATGCTTGAGAGCATTAAAGATATGTCCAAAGAGGAGATCGCTGCCGTGGTGCCCGAAGCGACCATGGTGAGCGTCTATATGGATATCAAAAAGCTGATGCAGACCAAAGAGGCGAGCAAGAGCAAGTTTGACCTCGACGAGGAGACGCTAAAAGAGGTGCTCGAGCAGATCAAGCGGGGTAAAAAGGTGAGCGATAGCGCCAAGGTGCGCATGGCCAAATCCAACCTCCGTCTGGTGGTCTCCATCGCCAAACGCTACACCAACCGCGGACTACCCTTTCTCGATCTGATCCAGGAGGGCAACATTGGTCTGATGAAGGCGGTGGATAAGTTTGAGTATAAAAAGGGGTATAAATTCTCCACCTATGCCACCTGGTGGATCCGTCAGGCCATCAGCCGCGCGATCGCCGATCAGGCCCGCACGATTCGGATTCCGATCCATATGATCGAGACTATCAACCGGATCAATAAGGTCACCCGTAAATATATCCAGGATCACGGCAAAGAGCCCGATGAGGCGACCATCGCTGAGGAGGTGGGTCTCTCGGTGGAGAAGGTGAAAAATGTGATCAAGATCACTAAAGAGCCTATCAGTCTGGAAGCGCCGGTGGGTAACGACGATGACGGCAAATTCGGGGATTTCGTCGAGGATGGCCAGTCGGTCAATCCGGTGGACTTCGTGATGAAAAACGATCTTAAAGGGCAGATTGGCGATGTGCTCGATCAGCTCAACGACCGTGAAAAAGCGGTGATCGCCATGCGCTTTGGTCTGCTCGATGATGAGTCCGATCGCACCCTCGAAGAGATCGGAAAAGAGCTCAATGTCACCCGCGAGCGGGTGCGCCAGATCGAATCCAGCGCGATTAAAAAGCTCAAGCACCCCAAAGTGGGCCGCGCGCTTAAAAACTACATCGAAGAGTAGTCACACCCGCGGGCGCGCTTAGCGCCCGTTATCCAGCGTCTTCTCCAGAATCATCAGCGCAATCGCGATCATCAAAAGCCCCACCGGTAGAATCAGAATCATATAGGGCTCACCCTCTAAGAGCTTCTCATACTGCCCGATAGTCAGCTCCAGAAAGAAGACCGCCAAAATCAGGATGATCACCTTGATAAAGATCGCTTTGAGCTCACCGAAGTTTCGAAACCGGATCCAGTCAGGCAGCACCTGTGCGGTGCGGCGGGTGAGTTCGGGGCGGCACCCACGGATGAGCGCCTGGACTACACGTTCACCGTA
>PWVP01000253.1 GCA_003561815.1 Campylobacterota bacterium
ATCTTCTCGGTGCCGATCTTGAAGTTCTGAATACTGCGCTGGGTTTGTGCCGCCCAGAGCTTGTCGCTCTCAACAGCAATCTCACCCATCGTATCCTTTTCGATCCGTGTGCTCATCATTTTGCCTTAGCTGTAGAAGTTGCGATCATAGAGTGTCTGAATCAGCCCCTTTACCGAGCCAACCGACCGGTCAAAGAGCGCCTTCTCTTTCTCATTAAGAGTCACTTCGATGATCTTCTCCATCCCATTGGCACCCAACACGATCGGCACACCGGTCACCACATCCTCGTAGCCATACTCCCCCTCCAGCAACACGGCACAGGGGTAGATTTGGCGCGAATCACGCAAAATCGCCTCACACATCTTGGCAGTGGCTTTCGCAGGTGCGTAGTAGGCCGAGCCGTTCTGCAGGTAGCCGACAATCTCAGCACCGGCGTTTTTGGTTCGCTCCACAATCTTATCAATCTCGCTATCGGCCATCAGATCGGTCAGCGGCACACCGGCCACAGTAGAGTAGCGCCGAACCGGCACCATATCATCCCCGTGACCCCCTAAAACGGTCGCACGGATTTGACCAGAGCCGTAGCCGAGCTTCTCATAGATAAAGCTGGCCATGCGGGCTGAATCCAGCAGACCCGCCATGCCGATAACGCGGCTCTTGTCAAAGCCGGTCTCGCGCCACATCACATAGGTCATCGGATCGAGGGGATTGGTTACCACGATCACGATGGCGTTAGGCGCGTGGGTTTTGATGTCCTGTGCAATTCCTCTCATCACTTCTGCATTGATCACCAGCAGATCATCCCGGCTCATACCGGGTCTTCGTGGGCTACCGGCGGTGACCACCACAATATCGCTATCTTCGATCTGGCTGGCATCCTCGGCGACATGCACCTTGGTGTGGCTTCGCACCACAGCAGCGGCCTGGGACATATCCAGCGCCTTGCCGCAGGCGATCTCGGTTTTAGAGTCGCGCAGGATCACTTCATGTGCAGTCCCCAACATACAGAGGCTATAGGCGACTGTGGAGCCCACATTGCCCGCTCCGATGATGGAAACCTTTTTGCCTTGTCTCATGATCCTCCTTTTGTTTTGGCCTTCAGGCCAGAGCAGAGTTCGCTTGGCCTGAATTATCGCACACTGTTCTTTACGCCCTAGATGGCGTCCACAATCGCATTGAGTGTGGCGCTCGGGCGCATCACAGCGGTGGTTTTAGCCGCATCAGGGCGGTAGTAGCCGCCAATATCGGCCGGTTTGCCCTGCACGGCGTTTAGCTCCTCAAGAATCTTCGCCTCATTGGCGGCCAGCTCTTGGGCTACCTTGCTAAACTGCTCTTTAAGCGGTGCATCCTCATCCTGGTTGGCCAGCGCCTCCGCCCAGTACATCGCCAGATAGAAGTGGCTGCCGCGGTTATCGAGATCACCACACTTGCGCTTAGGCGACTTGTCGTTATCAAGCAGCTTCTCTGTCGCTTGATCCAGAGCGGTTGCCAGCACTTTCGCCCGTGCATTACCGCTAAACTTCGCCAGATGCTCAAGCGAGGGCACCAGTGCCAAGAATTCGCCGAGTGAGTCCCAGCGCAGATGGTTCTCTTTAACCAGCTGCTGCACATGCTTGGGCGCAGAGCCGCCTGCACCGGTCTCAAAGAGGCCGCCACCGTTCATCAAAGGGACGATAGAGAGCATCTTCGCGCTGGTTCCCACCTCCAGAATCGGAAAGAGGTCGGTGTTGTAGTCACGCAGCACATTGCCGGTAACCGAGATGGTGTCTTTTCCTTCGCGCATGCGCTGCAGCGAGAAGCGGGTCGCCTCGGCTACCGACATGATGCGGATATCCAGCCCGCTGGTGTCGTGATCTTTCAGGTAGCAGTTCACCTTCTTGATCAGCTCCTGATGGTGGGGGCGATTCTCATCCAGCCAGAAGACCGCCGGGGTGTCGCTATCGCGGGCACGGGTGACCGCCAGCTTAACCCAGTCGCGGATCGCCTCATCTTTTACCATCACCATCCGCCAGATGTCGCCCTCTTCCACCTGATGCTCATGGATAATGTTGCCGCCAGCATCCACCACACGCATTGTGCCGTTACCGGGCGCTTCAAAGGTCTTATCGTGGCTGCCGTACTCCTCGGCCTTTTTGGCCATCAGGCCCACATTGGGCACGCTGCCCATGGTGCGCGGATCGAGAGCGCCGTTGGCGATACAATCCTTAATCGTCTCATCGTACAGGGGAGCGTAGCTGCTATCGGGGATAACCGCTTTGGCATCATGCTCTTTGCCATCGGCACCCCACATCTTGCCGCCACCGCGAATCATCGCCGGCATGGAGGCGTCGATAATCACATCGCTGGGGACATGGAGGTTGGTAATGCCGTTGTCCGAATCCACCATCGCCAGACTGGGGCGGCTGCTATAGAGCGCCTGGATATCCGACTCGATCTCCTTTTGTTTCGCCTCGGGCAGCTTCTCCAGGCGGCTGTAGAGATCGCCGATACCGTTGTTGGCACTAAAGCCCACCTCTTTAAGGGCCTCAGCGTGCTTTTCGAGCACATCCTTATAGAACACCTTCACGCAGTGACCGAAGATGATCGGGTCAGAGACCTTCATCATGGTCGCTTTCATGTGAAGTGAGAAGAGCACCCCTTTGGCCTTCGCATCCTCCACCTGATCGGCTAGAAACTGCGTCAGTGCCTTTTTGCTCATAAAGGTGGCATCAACCACTTCACCCTCGGCAATCGCTACACCCTCTTTGAGTACCTTTGTGTTGCCAGAGGCGTCCACAAACTCGATGCGAGAGGTGGTCGCTTTTTCGATGGTGGTCGCTTTTTCGTTGCTGCAGAAGTCGCCGCTGCCCATTGTGGCCACATGCGCTTTGGAGCTTTTGGACCACTCACCCATGCTGTGGGGGTACTTTTTGGCGTAGTTTTTAACCGATTTGGGTGCGCGGCGATCGCTGTTACCCTCACGAAGAACCGGATTGACGACGGAGCCGACACACTTGCCATAGCGGGCTTTAATATCCTTCTGCTCCTCGGTCTGGGGGTTTTCAGGATAGTCCGGCAGCGCGTAGCCCTGCTCCTGAAGCTCCTTAATGGCCGCCTTCAGCTGCGGAACCGATGCACTGATGTTGGGCAGCTTGATCACATTGGCCTCAGGCTTTTTAACCAGCTCGCCCAGCTGCGCCAGATAATCAGGGATGCGCTGCTCCTCCTTGAGGTAGTCGGGAAACTGAGAGATAATCCGGCCCGAAAGCGAGATATCCCGGGTCTCTACAACCGCATCCGCCTTTTTAGTAAAAGCGTTCACAATCGGAAGCAACGAGTAGGTGGCCAGTGCTGGCGCCTCATCGATCTCCGTCCAGATGATTTTGTGGGAAGTTTGGGTTG
>PWVP01000121.1 GCA_003561815.1 Campylobacterota bacterium
ATAAATATTATCCTGCCGATACCCATTGATAACCCGACCTTGACCGGGCGGGCGGTATATGCAGGGGAGGAGGTAGAGTGATGCGCGAAATTGAATACATGGCAGAAGTCCTTTCCCGTGTTCCATGTGCGGATCATACCTCTTTTTGGGGAGGCGCACTCATGCTGCTCAATGGGTTAAATTCCACCAACAGCATCAACGCCGAGCTTGCCATGAAGCTGGAGAAGGAACTGCAGAAGAAGTTGGATAGTTAAAGAGGGGAGGGTTAAACATGCTTGACACGTCAAAGATGCGGCCCAGGTTACAGGCGATCCGTTCTGTTTGGGATAACGACGGGGCCACAGCAGATCGGTATACTGTTTTATTCAAGGATGGAACCTATTTAGCCATGAGCGATAACCCGGATCATCTGCAGATGGGCATTAGCCAGTTTGGACACGGGGAAAAGCCGGGCGATCACCTGGGCCAGGAAATTAAACTGAGCGAGCTGCCGTTAAACGTGCTGCATCACCTGATCAGAAGGTTGGAGAGTTAAAGAGGGGAGGCCGGTTGCGTTGACAAAACGTATAGTTTACCTGGACACAGCAGCGGACATTCTGGGCATATCCCGGGAGGCCGTACGGAAGCGCATTAAACGCGGTACCCTTGAAGCCAGCAAAGACGCAGCCGGGCGTTGGATGGTGACGGTACCAGACACCGGGGGGGACAGCGGGTATGGACCTGTTCTCCCCGAAAGGGACGCGGTGATCCAGCTATTACACGACCAGATCGACCAGTTGAAAGACGAAAGGGACCTGCTGCGCGAGCTGCTGCTAAGGCGTGAGGAAAGGATCCTGCAGTTGGAAGCCCCGAAGAAGGGCCCGGAGCCAGAAAAGCTGCCCTGGTGGCGAAAGATATTTAAAACTTAATACGTTTTACACGTTTCATGAATTTGAACAACCAGACTTTGCAATAATTATTGAGGGCCTTAAACATAACGCTATATACCGACAAGGCGTATTTTCTACCGTATGCTCCCGAAATATCTAATTTTGCCCTGGAAGGAAATATTTCGTCAATGACGAAGGAATGAAGAAAGAAAAAAATATAGTTGTGAAAACGTATTTTTTAACGTAGTATTTTTACAAAGGAAAAGGGACACGCTAAACGCTTCGCCAGGCGTCGTGTCCCCCCCACAAGTATAAACCGATATTCGGTTTGTATCTTGATAATAACAAAGTCAGCATGGCCTGACAAGACCTTTGTTGAAAAAGACGCCTGGCGACAGCTGGGCGTTTTATGTTTGGAGGTTGCCGCAAGGCGTTGCCCTGGTGGCCTGTCCCCACCGGGGCGGCCTCCAAATAAGGCCGGGACAGGAGGCCAGGTAATGGGGAAAAAAGAAAAGAACAAATGGCATTTATTCGAATCACTCACAACGGGGAATCATAGGCACGTTCGGATCTCGAAAACCATGTATGACCACCAGGCCTGGAAGGCGTTAACGTCCTATGAGCGCGATCTGTATTTGCATATCAAAATGAAATATAACGGCAGGAACAACGACAATATCTCGTTCACCTACAAAGAGGGGCAGGAGTTGATGAGCAGGAGCCGTTTTATCAAGGCCAGGGACCGGCTGGTCGAGCTAGGTTTCATCGACATCATAGAGAACTGGCGGCACTCAAACAGGCCCACGATCTACGGCCTGTCTGCCAGGTGGAGACACTACGGAACGCGTTTATTTGAAGAGGTAGAACGTCCAAAGACGGAGGGGTGCAAAGATGGCCTATTTTACGGGAACCAGCACACCACAAAAAAATAAAACACTATACCAGATCTGGTATACAGACTATACCAAATGTGGTATACAGAGACCCCTTTTTGACGGTAAGGCCATTTTCTGTATACCAAATGTGGTATACAAGCAAAACAGCGTTCAGACCCGACGGCATAAGGCGGCAAGGCTGTTTTTTCCAGTTTTGCGACGCGCGAGCTCTGTATACCAAATCTGGTATACCTTTATAGATCTACCATGGGGTGCACCCGGGAACGAGTTTTCCGGAGCACGGAATTTATCTTAAAAGGGTTGATCTAAAGGGTTAAAAAGGGGTGAGAGGTGCGCGACGCCTCGGCGACCACCGACAACGACCACCGAAAGGAGTTGATCCAGCATGGCGAAAATAAGGCTTTCCCCGGAAGCAAGGCGGCTAAAGAACGCTTACCAGAAGAAGTGGCGCGAGAAGAACCCGGACAAGGTGGCGCAGTATGCGATCAACCATTGGGAAAGAAAAGTCCAGGAGGCTAAAGAAAATGACCGCCTATCCAACGACCAGGCCTAAAGGGTACGCGTCCTGGAAGCCCAGGGAGGACACCAGGCGCATATTGGATCAAGTGCAGGACGTTCTCGAAACATACCGGGAATATTTGCCGCTAACGATCCGACAGATATTTTATCGCCTGGTTGGAAAATATGGCTACGAGAAAACGGAGCTTGCCTACAAACGGCTTATTGAATATATCGGGCGAGCCAGGCGGGCGCGGATCATACCGTTTAATGCGATCCGTGATGACGGCTGGAACGAAACACAGGAGACCGGCTGGCATGATCCTGATGAACTGGTTGATCTATTTATCCACCTGGCCCAGGAGTATACCAGAAACAAACAGGCCGGGCAGCATTACAAGGTTTACCTGGTGGCCGAGGCTGCCGGCATGGTTCCCCAGCTGGCCCGTGTCGCGGATCAGTACAGCGTCCCGGTGATGTCAAGCGGCGGCTTTGATTCCTTGACGGTTAAATACGACTTGGCGCGAAAAGCGGCCCAGGATAAAAAAACGGCTGTTTTCCTGCACGTCGGGGATTATGACCCTTCTGGGGTGTGTATTTATGACAGCCTGGCCGCTGACGTGAAAGCCTTTGCCGCCGGCGGTGTGTCCTTTGAACGCGTCGCGCTATTGCCGGCGCATATTGCCGAGTATGACCTGCCGACAGCACCACCGAAGGCCAACGACCGGAGAGGGAATAACGTTAAGCAGACCTGCCAGCTGGAAGCCCTGCCCCCTGATATACTGGCTGAACTGGTAGAAGAAGCGATCTGCCAATATTACGACCTGGCGGTATTTGAGAAAGACCTGGTGGAAGAGCAGGAAGAAAGGCAGCAGTTGATCCACCGGCTAGAATATTTATAAGGTGGTGTGCCCCCTATGTATATTAACGACGACGACCTGATAGCCGTGACCTGCTGGAGGTGCAGCTCCCCCCTCTTGGGGTATCTTTGGAGTGAGCCGGGGATCCATGTTACCTGCCCTTGTGGCGGTATGACCCGGCTTCCCCGGGCGGCCCTGGGGGATAATGCGGAAGGGGTGGATCCCGATGTCACCACGTAG
>PWVP01000105.1 GCA_003561815.1 Campylobacterota bacterium
CTTCCGGGCTGGTTGACCCGGTCCGCAGTCTGGCTCACGAGTGCGACACGGTCGACAAGCAGGTGGGTGAGGTCGGGGGGAGATTTCGGATGGCGGACAGCAGGTGGAGCGACCACGGCGGGTCTTGGCATCTGTCCGCATTTGGAGCACTGTGGAGCACGATAGCCGAATGGGTGCCGGCCTTCGTGTTGAGAGGGTTTTGGACCGTGGGCACGATGCGGGTGCCCTCTTGGCTGATCGGAGTCTTGCCCCTTCTACCGTGGGTGCAGCCGATCTGGCGGGACGGTGTGAGTTCCGGGCCCGGAAGTGAGTCTCTGCCAACAGGGACGAGCAGGTTGGGCGAGTTACTCGACTCCGATCCTGCCGCCGAAGCTGAGAGGCATGTCGGTTCACAGCCCCAAGGTAGGAGCAGGTTGGGCGAGTTGCTCGATCGAGAAGAAGACAAGGGGAGCGGCCCAGATGAGACCACCTCTCCTCCCGGCGAGCAACGTATGTGGTCGGAGCAGGAGATAAGGGATCGGGTGCAGAAAGGCCACAGGCGACTGCCTACCCCATATGATCCCAACAAGGACCCGACAGAACTGGAGCAATGTGTGAGCTGGGCTAGAGAGCGGAGAAGGGCTCTGGGAGGAGATGAGATACCCCCTATATCGACCTACAACCGCGATTTGGGGGCCTACAATCTCATCGGCATGTATGGTGCACGAGAGTTGAGCGAAGACGATCGTAACGCGCTAGAGCCCGGCGCACTGATCGTCTGGGACAGAAACGATGAAGACTCTCTTGCTCGTCACGGTCATGTTGCGGTCTTCGAGGGTCTTGGGAAAGCCGGCATCTTGGTCTCCCACGCGAACCACAACAAGCCTGTAGAATTCTACAGCTGGGAACGTGTCGAAGAGCTCGGGTTGTATGTGATTCCTTTGACGGCAGTCAGGGCTGAGAACGTGCCGGCACATGACGACGAGATAAGGTACGATCGAGAGAGCGAGATACACAGCGAACAGAGCCCAGATTATAGCAACTGCACATGGTATGCCGCCGCTGCAGTGAAGTCATTCAGCGGTGACACAATCAACATCGGAGGTGCGCGTTCTTTGGGATGGGCAGGCAGTTGGGCTGGCAACGCCCGGGAGGCAGAAAGAGACCCAGATCATCCATATCACGACTACATTGCGGGCGTCAACAAGACGCCCGCGATCGGCAGTGTCTACTGCGAAGATGAACACGTCGCCTTCGTGGAAGGAGTGGAGCTCAAGGAGGAAGACGGGAAGAAGAAGTGGAAGATCACGCTGAGTGAAGAGAACTACTATCACGCCAGAAGCCTCGAAGACGGGGGTGGAGTCTTCTCCGATTCAGAGGAGATCGATGTTGCCAACTATCCAGAGGTCCGGCGGTGGCGACGTGAGATCACTATCGTTGAGGGGCAGGACGACATCGGTGAGTTTATCCACTTCAACTATTGAAGGCTGGAGCATTGAAAGCGTGTTCTTGATGGATGAGCTTATTATGAGGCGAGCTAGCTTCAGCTGAGGAGAGGCTCAGAGCAAGGAAGCACACCGTCGAGTTCAGCAACAGGGTAGGAGGATACGCTCAGCTCTTGAGCGGTCAAAGCCGACAGAAAGAAGGCAGTTGCGTGACTGTCTTGTGCTGCTTCTTGGCCTCCTCCGCATCCGCTCGGTTCGTAGATGGGTAACACAATGGATTTCCAGCCTGAAGTCGGATCTGAACTCCATATCGAAGGCGTCGTGTACCGGGTCTCCCCGAACCCTCAGGTGCAGTGGGTTCCCTATGGACAGGAAGGGCGCCAGGCCACCGTCTACCAGTTGCTGGACGTGAAGGAGGCCGCGTATAAGGCGCTGAAGGTCTTCAAAGCTCGTTTTCGCTCTCCACAATTGGTGTCGATCAGTGAGAACATCGCCCCGTTGGCCAGACTGCCCGGACTCCGGGTCTGCCAGCGACTCGTCCTGAGCCCCCAGAGACACGCCGATCTGCTTCGAGCGCATACCGATCTGATCTACGCTGTGCTCATGCCCTGGATCGAGGGTCCCACCTGGATCGAGGTCATCACGGATCAGCGGGAGCTAACTGCTGAGCAGTCCCTCCACCTGGCACGCCAACTCGCCCGGGTCCTCTCGACCATGGAACAGCGCCGACTGGCGCACTGTGATCTCTCGGGAGCCAATGTAATCCTTCCGGCACTGATAGACGGGGAGTCGGGGCCTGGACTCGAGCTGGTGGACGTCGAACAGCTCTATGGGCCGAACCTGGACCGTCCCACCCTGCTTCCTGCCGGGTCGCCCGGGTATGCACACGTTGAGGCCGGGCACGGCATATGGCAGATGGACGCAGACCGCTTTGCGGGGGCGGTGATGCTGAGCGAGATGCTCGGCTGGTGCGACGAGCGCGTTCGATCGGCGGCCTGGGGCGACGCGTATTTCGAAGCCAACGAATTGCAGGAGAAGGGGACACGCTATCACCGATTGCACGAGGCACTCGAGAGGCAATGGGGTCCGAAGATCAGCAGCCTCTTCAAACGGGCCTGGCGGAGTCGGACGCTGGCTGATTGTCCAACGTTTGGAGAATGGCTGGTGGCTCTGCCCACTTCGTCCGAGGCGAGCATCGTAGACGACTCTGACCAACAGGCCAGTTCCAGCGACATCCAGGTGGCAGAGGTGGACCAGGCGGAAGAGCCCGATGTCCCCGGTGGGAACGAATGGCTCGATCAGATGCGTTCCCGAGCATATGTCCTTTCGTCTCGGCGCCAGTGGTCAGACGTGGTCGCTGTCTGCGATCAGATTCTCAGCGAGTTTGGCGAGCGAGAACAGAGCGAAATCGTGTTGATGCGTGCCAGGGCCCAGCGAATGTCGGAGGTAGAGCAGCGGGTAGATGAGGCCTGGAATCAGGCCGTGGAATCAGGCCGAGCGGAGGATTGGGAAGCGTGTTGGAAAGCTGCTCGGATTGCACAACGGGGTTCACCGGATTCGGGCCGGTTCAAGGAGATCGGCGTGCAGGCAGAGGAGGAAATGCTCTGGGCGGCGGCCGTGGAGCGGGCCCAGGACCTGGTCGACGCGCAACAGTGGGAGGACGCCGTCAGTTTGCTCGATAGCGTCCCAGACGACCATATGTTTGCGGCCCAAGTCCGCGCAGATCTTCAGGCAGAGCAGAACCGGCAGCGCTGGGTAGCCAAGCTGCTGCAAGAAGCGGAAGCTCACCTGCAGGCCGGAGCCTGGGACGACGCGCGCGTGACGGCGCAAAAGGGCCTGGCCCTGAGGGGCGACCCTGAGATATTCGAAGCGCTAGTGCAGCGGGCGCAGCGCGAGAAGGAGCGAGATCAGGCCGTTGCCACGTACGTGCAGGAAGC
>PWVP01000242.1 GCA_003561815.1 Campylobacterota bacterium
CAGCACCAGAGGCGATCGAGGAGCCGCCGATCTTAATATCCGAGCTGCTGCTTCCAATGCGGTTGAAGTTGATGTAGTCAATCTTAAAGGTGCGGGTGTCCAGGTAACGCAGAAGAAGCAGATTCCCCTCAAGCGAATGGTGGAAGTTGGCCCGCTGAAGCATAAACTCCAGCGCCTCAGTGGCACTGGCCGATCGGAGGGTCACATACCCCAGCCGTGCGCGCTCAAAGCGCTCTAGCGTCTGCTCCCCCTCGAGCGAGAGCGAGAGGTGACACGCCTCGGTGATGTTCAAAACCGCCTCTTTTAAAGCGATGGGCTCTTTGATGGTGACATCAAAGCGCTGCCCCGGACAGATGTTGCCCAGCAGAACGCTGGCGCTCCAGAAAAATAGACACACTCCCCCTGAAACTCTCATGGACTCTCCGTTTTGTTGAGTATCTGCCGCTCTGTCAGCGGGGCGATCGTCACACGAACCGTCCGTCCGCCCCGCTCCAGATAGACCGCATCGGATGCGACCTGTGTCACCTGATAGCCCGCCACCAGCTCGCCAGCACTCACCCAACGGCCGTTTATCAATGCGCGTTCACCCATGATGGAGTGAAGCTGTGGTGGCGGCACAACCTCTCTGCGGGTAGGCGCACGCTGAGCGGGCGGCACGAACGGGTTGACAAAGCGGGGTACGGGCAGCTGAGGCGCGCGCTCAATCACATCGGCGAGGCGATCGATACGCTCCTTTTGGCGCGGATCGAGCGCCTGTGCCGCCAGAAGGGTACTCATCAGGGCCAGAAGGGCTATCAGACGCAGCATCACTGAACCCCCCAGAGTGCCAGACGCACCTCAAAGCGCAGCCGGTGGCCGCCCGCTAGCTCCAGCCGCTCGATCTCAGAGAGCTTCTCACCACTCTCCAGCTGGTAGAGATAACGCATCACCCGATCAAAGCCGCCTTCGCCTTTGAGCTCAACCGCCATCGCCGGCCAGAACCCCTGTTCGGCTGGAACGATGCGGTTTTCAAAGCGATCGAGATCCACCTGCAAACGCTGCGCCTGCTGCGAGAGCCAGTCCAGATGGGCCGCCCACTGCTGCGGCGTAAAGTGCAGATGCTTTAATCCTAGAATCTTCGCCTGGATATACTGCTCTAAGAGCCGCTCCTGCTCGTGTGCCGCCCTTAGCTGCCCGATCTCCGCCTCCAGATGGCCCAGATCGTCCTGCGCACCATCGAGGCGGTACTGGCTGAGCTGACGGGTGATGCGCTCAAGCTCGCTCTGGCTCTGGCTCTGATAGGCCGATGCGGCCGGCGCGAGAAACTCAAAGGTGACATAGAGCGGCAGCGCGGCAGCCACCAGCATAAAGAGAAGCTGCTCGCTTCTCTTTCGAGCAGAGAGCGCCTCATCGAGTTTGGCCATGAGGTGATCAAATTTCAGTCGTAAACGGCGCATCAAAAGCCCACCTTTAGGGTGCTGTAATAACGCCCCCCCTCTTTTTCGATCAGGCCCATCTCCACCCGGTGGCGCTGGCCGACCAGTCGGTTGACCAGATCGGTAATACGAGTATCGGCTTGCGAGTGCACCTCAATCAGAAGGCGCCCCTCCTCCCAAAGCAGCCGATCGACATAGACCTGCGCGTTTTGCAGATCGGAAAAGAGCGAGGCCAGGCGGATGGAGAGGGGATCTTGCGCGACCCTTTTTTGGTGCACCTGCTCGAGTAGACTCTGTGCCGCGCGCCGCTCCTCACGGGTGCGCTCACGGCGATCACGGGCAGCATCACGCTCCTGAACAAGTGCATCCATCCGCCGCTGCTGCGCCTCAAAGTCGCTGCGGGTCTGACCCAGATCGGTCAAGGCGCGCTGGGCTTGAAACTGCTGATAGCCCCCCAGAGCGTAGTAGGCGCCCGGCCAGAGGATCGCCACCAAAAGACCGGCTGCTGCTAGCGCAACCAGTCGGCCCGCTGGACGCTTTAAGAAGGCATCAGGGCGCTGCTTGTGGCTGATATTGAGCGGATTGGCCGGCAGGCCCGCCGCCCGGTTGCTCCCCTCTAGGAGTGCCAAAATCGCCATCTGATCCACATAGGCATCGCCCTGGAGATAGAAGGGGGTCCAGAAGTTAAACTCAAACGCCTCAATCTCCAGCACCTCTTGAGCCAGGTTCTCCACCCCGGCAATCGGCCCGGCACTGCTGCCGATAAAGATCCGATCAAACCCCTCAAAACCCGCCACGCGACTCAGATAGAGCAGGATGTTTTGAACCCCTGAGAGCGACTTGGTGAGCAGTTCGCGCAGATCCAGAAGCTGCGCCTGCTCCTCAGGGGTGTAGTGGGCCGGATCGACCCCCTTGTCGACCAGAAGCCGGAAAAACGCCTCCCGCTCGGGGCGATCACGGCTGAGCAGCGCATACTCATCGAGTAGCTTGATAAGTCCCATCTCCTGCTGCTTGCTATAGACGAAACTGCCCTGATCAAAGAGGCTGATACTCAGGTGATCGGCCTGAAAGTAGAGAAAGATATCCCGCTTGGGCTCCAGGATCTCGGCATGATAGAGCGCATAAGGAAGTGTCGAGAGGGGTAAAGCGGCATCGATATAGGGCAGCTCTTCATAAAGAGCCCCCAGCGCATGGGACAGCGCACCACTGGAGGCGGCAAAGGCACTGATGCTCAGCATCCGCTCCTCGCCCGCCTTGGGGCGCCTGGAGTAGACCATGCGGTACTCCAGCATCGGGTTGAGCCCCGCATCCTGGAACATTTTAATCTCAACCGCTTCATCGAGCTGCTCAGGGGTCAGATCCCGCTGAAGCTCAAACTGATAGGCGATCAGCTCCCGATCATCCACCACGGCGATCACCGCATCCGATTGCGATGCCGCCTTGGCCGAGCAGTGTTCTAAGCTGGTCCCCTGAATAGCGTAGCCGTGCTCAAGCTCGTGCGGCAGCAGTGCGGCCACACGGGCAGACGATTGGGTCAAGAAGCCTCCTTTAGTGCTCCAGAACAATCACAAAGCGATCGCCCTCCTGACGAAGATAGAGCTCTTTTGTGCGTGCAGACTGGTGGCTGGGTGCCCAGTAGTCCTGGAAGTAGCGCACCCGATAGATCACCTCCCCAAGCGAGTTGGGGTAAGGGGCGATCTCGATATTGCTAAAGCCGATCCGTTTGTCTTCACCCCGCTCAAAGATGGTCCGCTTCATCCGATCGAAGGGGGCGCGGGGCATACCGTCGTGCCGGGTGAAGTCGTCGCTATAGAGCGCCAGGTAGGGCTCGATGTCGTTGGTCTTCCAGTAGTAGCGCCACTCAAAGAGAAGAGCGAGAATCTGGGCCAGATGGGTATCGTCCGCCTCTAGCTTCCCCTCTTCGTTGATCATCATAATGATCTGATCGCGGCTGACACGGGCATCCAGCGCCACCAGCTCGTCGTTATCGATCACCACACACCCCTCGGAGTTCTCATTCTCACGCGCGCCGTTCAGAGGGAGGCCGTGCAGCCAGATGCCGTGTCCGGTCTTGCCCAGTTTGCGATCGTGAAGATTGGGGTAGTTGGTCGTCAGGGCGATGGGGCCGTAGTAGGGATCGAGCTGGTGGGTGTCTTGTGCCAGGCGACTGGTGATGCGGTAGGTGCCCACCGGGGTTTTGAGATCCCCCTCGACAAACTTATCCCCCTGGGCATCACCCAGCGTGGCATTATACTCCCCCTCTTTGATGAGCCGCCCCCCCTGATAGTCGTAAAAAACCATCCGCTCAGCGGCCTTATCGACGATCAGAAGGTGCTTTCGCGGCTCCTCATAGTACCCAAAGCGGGTATCGATCGCCTCAAGGCGATCGAGCCAGTAGAGGGGGTCAGAGAGGCGCTGATTGGCCTTCTGTTCCAGCGCCTCAATACCGCCCTCGCGGTAGACCGAAACCCAGTCGCTTGCCCCCAGCGAGCCGATCGAAAACAACACCAAAAAAACCGCTACTTTACACCTAAGCAATGGCGAGACTCCTTTATTCACGGTAATCATACCCCAACTTCTTTAGAAACTGCTTGTTTTTGCTCCAGCCGGGCTCAACGCGCACCTGCAGATCGAGATAGATTTTGCGTTGGGAGAGGGCGGCCATCTTCTCTCGAGCCGATCGGCCAATGCGCTTAATCGCGCTGCCCCCCTTGCCGATGACAATCCCCTTTTGGGAGGTTTTCTCCACGATGATCGTCGCGGTGATCACATCGACACCCCGCTTCTCCTGAAACTGCTCAATCAGAACATCCGCCCCGTAAGGGATCTCATCACTTAGCCCCTCAAAGAGCGCCTCACGAATCATCTCCCGGTAGATCTCGCGCATACTCTGGGTGGTGAGATCGGCCGGATCGTAGTAGAAGGGCCCCTCGGGCAGATGGTTGGCCACCTCATCCACGAGCGCTTTGAGGTTATCACCGCTGGTGGCACTGATGGGCAGCAGTGCTAAAAACCGATCCTGAAAGGGTTGATAGCGCGCCACGGCGGCCAGCCTCTCCTCGTGGGTGTGGTGATCGGCTTTGCTCAGCACCAGAATATGGGGGCGATCGCCGGCCAGGCGCAGAAACTTCTCGTAGTTCTCAACCCCATCGCTCATATCGGCCAAAAAGAGAATCAGATCGCAGTCGCTCACCGCCTTAAGCGCCTCGGCGAGCATGAAGCGGTTGAGCTCACGCTCCTTTTCGTGCAGGCCGGGGGTGTCCACCAGCACGATCTGGGTCTGCTCATCGCGCATCAAGATCACCAGCTGCCGCTTGCGCGTGGCGTTGGCCTTCTGGCTCACCATCGCGATCCGTTCCCCCAAAAGGGCGTTTATCAGCGTGCTCTTGCCCGCATTGGGCCGTCCGACCACCGCGACGAAACCGCTTTTTTGGGGTGTCGTCATAGGATGTACCGCGCCGTATCCTGGTGGGCGATCAGATTGGCCAGCTTCTCTTCGACAAGATCCGGTTCGATGCACACCTGCTGGCCGCTCTGCTCATCGGCGCTAAAGCTGACATCCTCCAGCACCCTTTCGAGCACCGTGTGCAGCCGTCTGGCACCGATATCTTCGGTCTTGTCGTTGGTCTCTTTGGCCAGTCGGGCCAGGGTGGCGATCGCCTCATCGCTAAAGAGCAGCTCCACCCCCTCTGTCTGCATAAGCGCCTGATACTGCTTGATCAGCGAGTTTTTCGGCGTGGTGAGAATCTGGTGCAGATCCCGCTCGCTCAGAGGGGTGAGCTCCACGCGCAGGGGAAAGCGCCCCTGCAGCTCGGCGATCAGATCGCTAGGTTTAGAGACATGAAACGCCCCGGCGGCGATAAAGAGCACATGATCGGTTTTGATCGGGCCGTATTTGGTCTGTACCGTGCTGCCTTCGACGATGGGGAGCAGATCGCGCTGAACCCCCTCTTTGCTCGGATCCCCCTGGCGACCGCCGCTACCGGTGGGTACGGCGACCTTATCCATCTCGTCCAGAAAGATAATGCCCCCCTCCTCGGCCCGGCGCACCCCTTCGCGGCGCACCTTCTCCATGTCTAAAAGCCGCTCACTCGCTTCGGCTTTGAGCAGATCTTTGGCCTCTTTAACCGAGACCTCCTTTTTCACCGGTGCGTTTGCGCCCCCCATCATTTTGCTAAAGGACTCCTGGAGCTTCTGCAGCTCGGGGGGCATCTGATCGCTGCTCATAAACTCCACCTGGGTTTTAGGGGAGACTTCGATGGTGACCGTGAGGTGATCCACCTCCCCTTTAGCCACCCGATCCATCATCCGTTTCAGCGAAGCGTCGTACTGGGTGAGCTTCTCCTGGCTGGCCCCCTTAGGTAGCGGCGGCAAGATCTCTTTAGCGATGCGCTCGATGATGTAGCGCTCCAGCTCGGGCTCCTGGTTTTCCAGCTCCTCCTCGCGCACGATGCGCACCGCCTCCATCACCAGATCGCGCACCATCGACTCCACATCGCGGCCCACAAAGCCCACTTCGGTGTATTTGGTCGCTTCCACCTTAATAAAGGGCAGACGCATCATCCGCGCCATGCGCCGGGCGATCTCGGTTTTGCCCACACCGGTAGGGCCGATCATCAGAATGTTTTTGGGCAGCACCTCCTGGCGCATCTCACCCTCAAGCCGCATGCGGCGCCAGCGGCTGCGTAGTGCTAGCGCGATCGCTTTTTTCGCCTCGGCCTGACCGATAATAAAGTCATCCAGATAGGTGACAATCTCTTTGGGGGTCATCTCCATGGGTTTAGGCTTTCAGGGTGAGGGTGTTGATATGGGTGTTGGTGTAGATACAGATCTCACCGGCAATCTGCAAAGACTCTTTCACCAGATGCTCAGGCTCCAGCGTGGCGTGGCGTTTGAGCGCGCGCGCCGCGCTAAGCGCGTAGGTTCCGCCGCTGCCGATCGCGGCGATCATGCCATCTTCGGGCTCGATCACATCGCCGTTTCCACTCAGCACAAAGAGGTGTTTGGTGTTGAGCACCAGCATCATCGCTTCCAGGCGGCGCAGGTACTTATCCTGCCGCCACGCTTTGGAGAACTCCACGGCGCTTTTGAGCAGATCGCCCTTTTGGCCCTCTAAAATCCGCTCAAACATATCAAAGAGCGTAAAGGCATCGGCCGTCGCTCCGGCAAAGCCGCTGAGCACCTTGCCGCCACCCAGCGTGCGGATCTTGATGGCGTTGTTTTTCATCACCGTATGGCCCAGGCTCACCTGTCCGTCGCCGCCGATCACCGCCAGATCGTCGGTACGGTAGGCCAGAATCGTCGTGGCGTGGAAGCTGGTCACTGGCCGATCACCTCAACCTGAAACTTCGGATGCAGACCGTGGCCGAGTTTGGCGCTGATCTCATAGAGGCCGGTTGCTTTGATCGCCCCATCCATCTCGATATCTTTCTTATCGATGCTAAAGCCCTGCGCGGCGAGCGCTTCGGCGACATCCTCTTTTTTGAGCGCGCCAAAAAGCGAGCCGTTGGCCCCCATCTTTTTAGCGATGGTCACCTTGACCCCTTCGAGCTTTTTGGCCAGGGCCTTAAGCGCCTCCAGCGCCTCGCGCTCGGCCTCTAAGCGCGCCTTCTCCTGCGCCTTAAACTGCTTAATCACGCCATCGGTGGCCAGCTGCGCCAGACCTTTATTGATCAAAAAATTTTGACCATAGCCATCTTTGACCTCTTTGAGCTCCCCGGCTTTTCCGAGGTTTTTCACATCTTTGAGTAGGAGTACTTTCATGGTGCGTCCTTAAGTCGATCGTTTCGCTTCCTAGTCTCTATCGTAGCACACCTTCGCTTTTGGGATTTGTGGTAAAGTTCGGCCATGGACCATCGAGTAGCCCTTTTATTGGCCATCTTTCTGGCCGCTTTTCTGCTCATCGGGTGCGGCGCAAAAACGCCGGATTACCCCTATGGCGATATCCAGCCGGTGGCCCAGTCGGTCTCCAGCTTCGCCGGTGGCGATCGGACGCTTCTAAGCGTTCACGCGCAGCGGGCCTACGCTGAGGCGTTTGATACGCGCCGCTTCGAGCCGTGGCAGCAAACCTACGAGCAGAACCTCTCACGCCTGCTCTGGCCCTGGGGGGTCTACACCCCAAAAGGGGGCTACGGCGCCAACAAACAGCCGCTTGAGCCGGAGTGGTTTGACACACTGGCAGCCAATGCACAGATCGGAAGCTACCCCAACTCCGATCAGCGCGCCATCACGCTCAGGCGGGTCGATCTGCGAAACTTCCCCACCCAGGAGCCCTACTTTCGTGACTTCGCGCGCGCTGGCGAGGGGTTCCCCTTCGACTACCTCCAAAACAGCACCCTCCATGCGATGACCCCGGTGCGCATCACCCACACCAGCGCCTATGGCGACTGGCTCTTTATCGAGAGCGATCACGCCCACGGCTGGGTGCGACCCGATGCGGTGGCCACCCTCTCGCCGCCGGTGATCGAGGAGCTGATGGGTGCGCAGGTGGTGGCCATCACCCAGGAGTCAAGCCGCATCTACGGACTGGATGGGCGCTTTCTTTTCGAGGCGGATATCGGCACGCTGCTCTTTTCGACCGGCCAGGACGCCTCGGGGTGGCGACTGCTCGCTGTGGTGCCCAACACACTGGGCGAAGGGGTGCTCGAGCCCGCCTGGCTGATCGGGGAGGCCAAACGGTGGCCGCTTAGCGCCGATAAGCAGACACTCTCAAGTCTGGCTGATAGGATGATGGGGCAGCGCTACGGCTGGGGTGGACTCTACGGCAAACGGGACTGCTCGGCACTGATGCGCGATCTCTACACGCCGATCGGGCGGTGGCTGCCGCGCAACTCCTCCCAGCAGGCCCAAGCGGGTGAGCGCCTCGATCTCACAGGGCTCAGCGCCGAAGAGCGGGTGGCGCTTATCCAGACAGAGGGCCGTCCGTTTATGACGCTCGTTCACTTTCCGGGCCATATCGGGCTCTATCTCGGTATGGAGGGTGGCCAGCCGCTTATGCTGCACAGCACCTGGGGGCACCGCACCCATGCGCGCGGTCAGGAGGGGCGGCTGGTGATCGGCCAGACGGTAATCACCACCCTAAAAGCCGGTAGCGGCCTGCACCCTGAGTGGCCCAATGGCCTGATAGATCGCGCCACCAGCCTTATTTATATGGATAAAGGAGCCTATCATGGCCGATGAACTTCTCAGTCGCATCCAGCAGCTTGTCCAGGAGCTGCGCACCCTCCGGGGCGAAAACGAGCAGCTCCGGCAGGAGTGCATGGCGCTCAAAGCCCAAAACGAAGCGAAAGATACCGAGCTTAATCGCCTAAACGATCGGATGGCCAAGCAGGATCAGAAGCTCGATGCCATCGCCAAGGAGATCGAAGCGGCCTTTAGCGGCCCCTCGCTCTTCTAGCTTTCTAAGGGCAGCTGCAGTACAACCCGCGCGCCGCGCGCGCCGTTTTCGATACTGATATGGCCCCCCATCTGCTCCTCGATGACCAGCTTGGCGATATAAAGACCGGTCCCTGCGCCGCTAATCACACCGCCGCCCTGCCCGCGCTCTTTAGTGGTGAAAAAGGGCTCAAAGGCGCGCTCAAGCGCATCGGCATCGAAACCGCCTCCACTATCTTCGATCGTAACCACCTCCAGCCCTTTCTCTAGCGTGAGGGTGATGATAATCTGCCCCTCTGGAGCCTCTTGGGCCAAAATCGCATCGCGCGCGTTTAGAAGCAGACCGAAAACCACCTGGCGAAACTCGCGGGAGATAGAGCGGCTGCGGATCGACTCGCCGGAGGGGTAGGCGCACGCCTCGGGCGAAAGAAGAGGGCCGTCTTCGCAGCGGATGGCCAGATCGATGCGTTTGGAGCTAAGATCGGGCAGGAGCGTCTGGCAGGCGGCTTGAATCTCCTCTAAAACAGTGCTCTCACGCGCGCGCGCATCAGGCACCATCCCGCGCAACAAATCGATGCTTCTTGACATCGCCTGAATCTCGGCTAGCGCCTCTTTGATGGAGCGATCCAGTAGCTTCTCATCGAGCAGCCCCTCTTGAAAGTCGTCACAAATCCCCTGAACAATCAGCGCCACGACGCTGAGCGGTTGACGCCAGTGGTGGCTAATGGCGCTGACCATCTCCCCCATCGTCGCCACCCGCGCCTGACGAAACAGCAGCTGCTCGCTCTGGCGGCGACGGTGCGTCTCCGCCTCCACCCGAAGCGAAAGCTCTGTGTTAAAGGCCTCCAGCTGCTCCTCGTGCTGCTTTTGGGTGGTGATATCCACGATGTAGCCGTTGATACACTCCGGCTCGCCATCGGGCCGGTAGTCCACCGTCGTATAGTCATCAATCCAGCGCCAGCTGCCGTCTGCGTGGCACATGCGATAGCGCTGCGCAAAGGTGCGCCTTCTCTGCGCCAGATAGTCTGAGACCTCCCGGGCGACACGGGGCAGATCCTCGGGATGAACCAGCTGGGCAAAGGGGGGCTTGCCCGCCATCAGATCGGCCGGCTTGTAGCCAAAGACCGTCTCGATATTGGGCGAGACATAGCGCACCGGCCATCTGGCCTCCGGCTCCCATTTAAATACGATGCACGGCCCGCTGGCAAAGAGATCCCGCTCCGCCTGAAGGGTGCGGTGCAGCTGCTTTTGGTGTGTGATATCCCGCACCACCGCCTGCAAGATCGGCTCCCCCTCAAGCTCCATCGCCACCAGAAGCACCTCCGCACAAAAGACAGCGCCGCTATCCACCCGCTTATGCAGCCACTCAAAGCGGCAGCTACCCTCTTTAAAGGCGCGATCGATATAGCGCGCCGCCGCCTCAAAGGAGTCACGCCCATCGGCCTGTCTGGGCGGGGAGAGTTCACTGGGGTGGTGACGCACAAAGTCTGAGGTATCCTGACACCCAAAAAGGGTCATGGTGGCGCGATTGCACTCGATAAAGCCGTCGCGATCGAGGGTCATGACCGCATCGGTGGTGTGCTCAAAAAGGGTTCTAAACTTCTGCTCCGAGAGGTGGCGCAGCAGCATACCGCCCAAAACCTGCGCCACCGAACCGATCGCTTCGCTCTCCTGAGGCGAAAAGGTGCGGTGCGCCAGGGAGTCAAGCACCAAAAAGCCGACCGGCTCAGCGGCTATCACCATCGGTACTAGCACACTCAGACCGGTGCGCTCCTGCGTATGTAGCGCACAGAGCACACTCTCCTCAGTGTCACAGCAGGGTGTCAGAGGCGCGCCAGAGAGCAGCTGTTCACGCAACGCAGCGATCGCCTCGCCATCGAGCAGCGGATAGGGGCGTGGCCCTAGCGTCTCATCGTGCCACTGGGCGATCAGCCGCAGCCGCTGGGTGCCGTGTAGACGAAAGAGCGCCGCCCGATTAATCGAAACGGTGAGTGAAAGCCTGGAGAGTGCCGCCTCAAACGCCCCCAGCATCCCCTCCGATCGTGCGCCACTAAGGGCGATCGCGATCTGTGCCACCATCTGATCGAGCCTCTGGTGCCGCTGGCTCTCTACCCCCTGAACCATGTCGCTAAGCCTTCCTAAAAAAGAGTGTTTATCGTTTAAAACTGTCTCTTTTAATCTACTAATGAATACTCAAGCATAACAAAAGGTCTTTTAAGGCATCACCCCGTGAAACCCACTTATGGGCCAGCCGATCGTGATTTCCGCCAGAAGATCAGTGTGTTTTTGATAGGGCCTATGCCCCCGCTGTGAAGGCGGGGTCTGGGTTATGAGGCCTGAGTCTCTTTTAGGGGGTTTTGCATGGTGATCGTGCCATCGGGCAGCTGCCAGTAGGTCACACCGTTTTTGCTATAGACATTAGGCAGACCCTTGGCGTGATTTTCCGCCTGCGCTTTACGCACGGCACGGGTGCCGATTTTTTGGATATCGCGGCCTAGTTTGTAAAACTCTAGCTTGGTCATGTTAGCCTCCTCAATTACCGGCGGGTTAGTCTTCTAAAGGAGATAACCAGATGGTAAATAACGATCGCTGAAAAAAACTTGTAGATTACCCAGGCACCAGATGGATAGCCATTGGGCGGCTCGATCGAGAGGGGATAAATAAAATCCAAGTATTGATTAACAAATACGACACACAGTTTGCAGTGAATCATCAAGTAGGGGTCGGCCTCCACGCAGAAGAAAAATGGTAGGAAAAAAGCCAATCCAAGCAGCAAATAAACCCCAAAAGCCCGCGGCCAGCTTTGACCGTTATTGGAGACTAGACGGCTGATCCAAAAAACAATCCCATCCACACTCCAGAGCTTTTTCTCGTTAGCATAAGCGTTTAGCTCATCAGCATAAAAGCGATTGGCTTCCAGATAGTTGGCATTTTGATCGTAGGCATGTTTGAGTTGGCTAAACATCTCCCGGCCAGCTAGCATCTTCTCCGGCCACTGGATCGATACCAGCAGTGCACCCACCATAGTAGAGCCTGTAATCTGGACATCTGCACAACGCAAATCGATACGCCTGAAGCTGCAGTTCGACATATCAGAATCTTCAATCTTTAGGCATCCGCCCTGCAGAAAGCTCAAGCCTCCAAAAACAACCCCACCATTCTCGACCTCTACGAACTCTAGCTTCTTAATCTTGAGATTTTTGATCCTTGCGGCACCATCAAGATACGCCTCCCTGAAAGACAGAGACTTAATCTTCCTTCGCTTTTCCATACCATTGATTACTAAAGTATCGTAAAAATGGGTCCTTGAAAAGGAAAGAGTGTCAAAAAAAAGACAGTCATAAAAGTTTGCTTTTTTGTGGAATTCAGCCTCAAAAAATGTTGTCTTTCTGCCCCTAAAAACACACCTCTCGAACCAAACTCTTTGCTCAAACACTGCATATGAAAAATCAGCGACACCCTGAAAGCAGCACTCCCTAAAAATAAGAGATTGGCTAAAAGCCATTGGCGAACCGGCGGCAAAAAAGTTGTGATCAGTATCTGGAGCAAATACAGGATCGCTTCCCCTGCTAGGGACTATGTTGCTTTCCGGATATTCCCTAAAAGGTGGAAAGCATACCTTATAAAAGCTAACTTCGCCACTGGCAGAGTCAATCCTCTTCCGGATTTCGTCCCAAAACTCTTTAGTCTCTTCATCGCTAAGCTGCTGCTCCTTGGGGGCGTGCAAAATACAAAACCTACCGTCCGAATAA
>PWVP01000189.1 GCA_003561815.1 Campylobacterota bacterium
AGCCTGCTGCACTCGGTCGGGATGCCCTCCAGCGCCTCCAAGAGCGCGTCGGCCAGCGCATCTGACTCACCCGGCGGCACCAGCCAACCAGTGTTCCCCTCCTGCACATACTCGGCCAGCGCGCCGGAGCGCGTGGAAATGACCGGCTTGCGGAAAAAGTAGGCCGCAGGTATCAAGGCGGACTGGGTTGCGCCCGTGTAGGGCAACACCAGCAGCGCGCAGCGCCGAAAGAGGTCGAGTGCCTCCTCGTCGAGAATGAGGTGGTTGATCACCTTTACCCCTGCCGGCAGCCGTTCTTGCCAGAGACGATCAAGCGTCCCGGGGCCTGCCAGCACCAGGCTTGCTTCCGATCGCTCCTGCATCACCTTGGGCCAGGCGCGGAGCAGCTCGGGCAGTCCTTTGTAGGGAGCCAGACGCCCAAAAAAGAGAACAAACGGCTCATAGGCAACATCGTCGGCCAGGCTCTCAAGTTGGTCGATCCAAGAACACCCGACGAACAGATGGAGTAAAGGCATGCACGTAACGCGATCCGGACCCAGGTGATGCAAGCGTTCAAGATACTGTCGGCCGTGCACGACGATATGGTTAGCCCCGCGCAGAACGGCCTGGTTCCAGATGTGCAGCAAGTCGCCATAGTGACTCCCCTGATGCGGATCCAGATCGTGGATGCTATGCACGATGGGTAGCCGCCGACCCTTGAGCCTGTACATCACCGGCACATTCCAGACATGGGGGCCGGTGAGGTGCACCACGTCTGGCTCAATGTCCAGAATCGCCCTTACTGTTCGCTCCACCGCCCCCACTTGCACGGCGTTCAGAGAGAACCCTGCGTCGAGGGTCTCCACCGGCGTGGACACCTCGACCGTGGGGAGGTATCGATCGGTCGGATAGTTGGATGTGGTCACAAGATGCACGATGTGGCCCGCCGCAACCATCCGATTCGCCAGGTCGGCAGTATACTGATGCATCCCAAAAGTCGGCGAGAGCAAGACATAGGCAATCCGTATCGGATCGTCGCTCATACGTTCCGGTTTGTGGTCTCCCGTCCCTGTTACTGACATTCTGCGAAACATGCTACAGCCCTTCGATCGTCGGTATGCTATGCTCGCTCTCGAGCGGCCTGATGCCTACATAAACCAGCCATGCCTTGACGCCGATGCCGCCTGACCCTGACGTGTGCTTCTGCGCGCCGAGAGCGGTCAGCGTCTTCGCGTGACCCATTCACCCGCGTTCTGCTCACATCGAGTGCAACCGGGCCAGCAGGGCACCATAGATGCGCGCCCGCTCGGTCTGGGTTCTGTCAAAGATGCGCGCGATGCTGAACAACGCCCAGCGTGGGATGTACGCTACGGCGATGAGCACCTTGAACCAGCGAGCGCGCCGCGCGCCGCCGAACTTTTTCCAGAACTGTATCTTGCTCCGATACAGCTCGATATACATGGCATCGGCCATCTGGCGGGTGCTGACACCTCCATAGTGCACCACCTGGGCCTGTGGCACCCAGTACAAAGCCCACCCTGCCTGGCTGATGCGATAGCACAGGTCCATCTCCTCGCTGTACATAAAGTACCGGTCGTCAAGCAGGCCCACCTGATCCAGGACCGCGCGGCGCACCACCATGCAAGCGCCCTTGATCACCTCTACTTCCCTTGGCAAGACGGGATCCCAGCGTTCCACAGCGTACGTAGCACGGCGCACCACCCGCTCGAGAAACATTAGCCGCCAGAACTCGCGGCCCGGCGTCAGCAGCGGGTGACATGATGCCTGCAGCGATCCATCGGCGTTCAGCAGCCGCGGCCCGGCCGCCCCCACCGTGGGGTGCAGATGCATGTAGGCCACGAGAAGCTGCAGCGCGTCGCCGAGCACTAGCGTATCGCTGTTCAGCAACATCAGGTAGCGGCCCCGACTCTTTGCCAGCGCCTGGTTGTTCGCCCGGGCAAAGCCCACATTCTCGGCATTTGCGATCAGCTGCGTCTGGGCGAAACGCTGGCGCACCATCGCTGCACTGCCGTCCGCAGAGCCGTTGTCGACCACCAAGACTTCTATCTTGAGCGGGCCGGCGGCGTGATACACAGACTCCAGGCACCTGCCCAAGAGATCTCTTGTATTCCAGTTAACGATGATGACAGACAAGTCGATCATGCATGGCGCCCTCGCCGCGCCGGCTGGTCGATGGCCACAAGACCGCCCCAGAAAAGCCATACGAGCACGCTGGCCTGGAACCCGACAAAGCCGATATTGTACACAAACGGCAGGACCCAGTCAGCGAACAGCATGATGACCAAGCTGCTCACCAAAAGCGCCACCATGCTGTGCACGTAGCCTGAAGCAAAGCCCGGCTCCAGAGATCTGACAAGCCGCCACCCCACACGACCGAGCTCCCACCAGAACCAAGCCAGTAGGCCCACTCCCAGCACACCGACATGGGCATACAGGTCAACGTAGTTGTTGTGGGACGACACCTGAGGGCTGGCCCAGAAGGCGCGCTGGTACACCAGAGGCCTGTTCCCCGCATAAGGCCGGTAGGAGGCGGGCCCGAGGCCGGTGATGGGGTTGCGCATGGTGACAGCGACGACGCGCTCGATAAGGACGAGACGGGGCGCGCCGGTCTGGATCCACGCATCCTCACCGCCGGCGAACTCCCACACGGCCGTGAAGGCGAGCCCGGAGAAGATCAGGGCGACGAGGACGATGATGACGGGCCAGCGCAGGCGAGGCGAGCGAAGCCAGACGAGAACCGCCGCAGCGGCGACGACGCCCACCCAGGTGGAACGGGACTCCGCCGTGAGGACGAACGAGTAGAAGACAACCGCGGCGAGCACGGGAACAAGCAGCAGACGGTGACGGCGACTGAGCCGGTGGTTGAACAGCAACTGCCCGCCGACCATCGCAGTCAGAAGCAGCCAGAACGGCGCGCGGTTGACCGCGTGGGTGGCCACGCGGCCAGCAACCACTGAGAGGCCGGGCAGGACCCGGGCGACGGCCAGGGAGCCGCCGAGAGCGATGAAAGTGAAGGTGAGGCGCCGGAGCCAGATCTCGTCTTCGATCAGATTGCCGGTAAGCCAGAAGGCACCGGCAGCGAGGAAGAATATGGCCCACTGGCCCAGCTGCACCAGCCAGAAGTGGCCAGCCTTGGGCACCGCCGGATCCCACAGCACGTTCCCCAGGAGCAAGGAGAACAACCCAGCCAGCAGGAAGTAGAAGAGGGGGGCGTTGGCGGGCGATGGGGCGATGCTCAACTCCCCGCGGAGGAGCAGGGTGACGACCCACAGGACGAGCAAGGCGGGCACGAGGAGCGTGGCGGCGTTGAGCACGACCTCTGTGCCCGTGCTGA
>PWVP01000132.1 GCA_003561815.1 Campylobacterota bacterium
GCGAGCAGGTGGTCATGGCACTGGGCGACATCGTCAAACCCAGTCGGCCCAACGTCATGAGCACCGGCGAGAAGCTGCGGTTCTACGTGGGCGAGTTCTGGGACTTCGTCTCGGGGTATCCCCGCGAGGCCAATACCGAAGGCGGGATCCTGCCGGCGATCTTCGGCACCGTGCTCATGACCCTGGTCATGGCCGTCTTCGTGACCCCGTTCTGGGTGCTGGCGGCCATCTACCTGCGCGAGTACGCCAAACAGGGGCCGGTAACGCGGATCATCCGCATCTCGGTCAACAACCTTGCCGGGGTGCCCTCCATCGTCTTTGGGGTGTTTGGTCTGGGCTTTTTTGTCTACTTTATGGGGGGCGGCATCGATCGGATGTTCTACCCCGAGGCGCTGCCAGCACCCACCTTTGGCACGCCGGGTCTGATGTGGGCCTCGCTCACGCTGGCACTGCTCACACTGCCGGTGGTGATTGTCTCCACCGAGGAGGGGTTGACGCGGATCCCTAAGAGTGTGCGCGAAGGCTCGCTGGCGCTGGGGGCGACCAAAGCCGAAACCCTCTGGAAAGTGATTGTGCCGCTTTCGGCTCCGGCGATGATGACCGGTCTGATTCTGGCCGTCGCCCGCGCGGCGGGGGAGGTGGCCCCTTTGATGCTTGTGGGCGTGGTAAAATTGGCCCCCAACCTGCCGGTGGATGGCAATCCGCCCTTTGTCCATATGGAGCGAAAGATCATGCATCTGGGCTTTCACATCTACGATGTGGGCTTTCAGAGCCCCAATGTCGAGGCGGCCCGTCCGCTGGTCTATGCGACGGCGCTGGCGCTGGTGCTGCTGATTGTTCTGCTCAACCTGACCGCCATCTCGATTCGTAACCACCTGCGGGAGAAGTACCGCAGCAGCAGTGAATAATAAAGGAGAGAGTATGAACGAAAAGAGCACGATGCCCCAAGGGCTAAACCCGGAGATTTTTGAAAAGGGGGAGCGACAGGATCTCGATATCCAGAGCGAGACCATCGCCCTTCAGGCCAACAGTCTGGATCTCTACTACGATCAGACCCATGCGCTAAAGAATGTCACCCTGAGCATCCCCGCTAAGCGGGTGACCGCCTTTATCGGCCCCTCAGGGTGTGGCAAATCCACCCTTCTGCGCTGCTTTAATCGGATGAACGATCTGGTGGAGAGCTGCCGCGTGGAGGGGGAGATTCTGCTCGATGGCGAAAACATCTACGATAAAAAGGTCGATGTCGCCGAGCTGCGCCGCAAGGTGGGGATGGTGTTTCAAAAGCCCAACCCCTTTCCCAAATCCATCTATGAGAATGTCGCCTACGGCCTGCGTCTGCAGGGGGTCAACGACAAAAAGAGGCTCGATCAGGTGGTCGAAACCTCCCTGCGTGGAGCGGCACTGTGGGATGAGGTCAAAGATCGCCTGAATGAAAATGCCTTCGGCCTCTCCGGTGGCCAGCAGCAGCGGCTGGTGATTGCACGGGCGATTGCGATCGAGCCGGAGGTGATCTTGCTCGATGAGCCCGCCAGCGCGCTGGATCCCATCTCCACAGCCAAGGTTGAGGAGCTGATCTACGATCTGAAAAAGTCCTACACCATTGTGATTGTTACCCACAATATGCAGCAGGCCGCCCGCATCTCTGATTACACCGCCTATATGTATATGGGCAATCTGGTGGAGTTTGAGGACACCCCCACCCTCTTTACCAATCCGAAACAGAAAGAGACCGAGGACTACATCACCGGGCGCTACGGCTGATCGCCGCTGCCCGCCGGGCAGTGCCTGGCGGCCAGCACATCCGGCTAGACAAAGAGGGTGCTAAGGCCCCAGAAGAGAAGCGCTGAGAGCAGTGCAGCCGCCGGAACGGTGATAATCCAGGCGGCGATAATCTTATAGACCAGCGAGCGCTTGACCAGCTCGTTCTCATACACCTTCTTAAAGGCTTTGCGCTCGCGCTTGCTAAAGCTGATGGTCGTGCCGCCCACCTGGGCTTTCTGGGCCGCCTTCTTCTTCATCTCCTGAAGCATCTGCCCCTTCTGGTTCAAGCTGGCCGCCTTGAAGCGCTCCAGATACGCCTCGACCCGCTCACGATCCTCCCCTTCGTGGGCCTCACGAATCAGCGCCTCCATGCGGGCGTAGTACCCTTTAAGATACTCACGCAGAAACCCCACCCCAAAAACCGCGCCGATGGTCACATGGGTGGTGGAGATGGGCAGCCCCAGCTCAGCGGCCACAATCACCGTGATCGCCGCCGCCATCGCGATGGAGTAGGCGCGCATCCGATCGAGATCGGTAATCTCGCTGCCGACGGTTTTGATGAGCTTCGGGCCGTAGAGCGCCAGGCCCACCGCCAGGCCCAGTGCGCCGATCACCATAATCCAGATGGGGATAGCCGCCTGTGTGGCCACCTCACCGGTCTGTAGCGCCTCGTAGATGGCGGCCAGCGGGCCGATGGCGTTGGCCACATCGTTGGCCCCGTGGGCGAAGCTGAGCATCGCCGCTGCGAAGATCAGCGGGATGGTAAAGAGGCTGTTGACCCCCTCTTTGGTGTTGCTCGCCCGTGCGGCCGCTTTGGCGATGGGGCCGCGCACCATAACATAGATCACCACCGCAAAGAGAAAGCCCCACAAAAGCGCCTGAAGCGGTGCCAGCTTATAGATATCCCCCAGCCCCTTGACCAGCATAAAGCCGCCAAATGCCCAGGCCATCACCGCCACCAGAATCGGCACCCGCTTACCCGCACTCAGGGTCATCTCCTCTTGATAGGTAATCCCCCGCTTAATGGCGTAGAGAAAGAGGGCGGCAATCAATCCCCCCATCACCGGTGAGACCACCCAGCTTAGTACGATGGAGCCCACCGTCGACCAGTTGACCAGTGCCCACCCCCCGGCGGCAATCCCGCTGCCCATCACCGCGCCGACGATGGCGTGGGTTGTTGAGACCGGTGCACCGACAGCGGTGGCGAGATTGAGCCAAAGCGCCGCCGCCAGCAGCGCTGAGAGCATCAGCCAGATAAAGATATTGGCATCGGCAATCGTCGCAGGGTCGATAATGCCGCTTTTGATGGTGCCGACCACATTGCCGCCGGCCACAATCGCCCCCATCGCCTCAAAAACCGCCGCAACCGCAATAGCGGCCGCCAGGGTCATCGCCTTTGAGCCAACGGTGGGGCCGACATTGTTCGCCACATCGTTCGCACCGATGTTCATCGCCATATAGGCACCGATTAAAGCAGCAATCACCAGCAGAATCATCCCCTCCTGATCGGTCTGGATGCCCCCGGCGTGGACCGAAGCGTAGACAAAAACCACCATCATAAAGAGAATCGCCATCCCCAGGCGGGTGAAATCGACACGGAAGTGTGCCGTGCTCTTCTTTTCGAGTCGTGAGTACTCTTTGAGGTTCATAGGGCTCTTTCTTGGGTTTAGATAAAATAGCGCCAAACGGGAGGAGGTGTTGCGCACAGCGCTCAAGCGGCCCCCCGTTAGGTTACAGAATGATTATAAAAGCGAACCGTAACCGTTTGGTTACCAAAGTGTAGCAGCTCTGTAACCTTTATGGCTGCAATGCTAATCCAATCTCGCTAAAGGGGAGTTTCAACCGTGCGACTATTCACGCTATTGCTGCTTTTTGCAGCGCTTCTACACGCTACAGAGTGGCATAAAAGCTACACGGAGGCAAAAGCGGCCGCCAGCAAGAGCGCTCAGCCCATTTTGGCGCTCTTTATGCGCGAGGGGTGCCCCCACTGCGATCGGCTCGAACAGGAGAGCCTGGCCCACCCGGCGATCCAGCGGGCGATCAAAGAGGGGTATACGCCGCTCTGGATAGACACCACCCAAAACCCGCAAGCAGCGCGCCAGATGGGGCTCAATATCCGGGGGGTTCCCACGGCGGTGATCCTTGAAGAGGGGCGCACGCCACGACAGATGGTGGGCTACCGCGATCCGATGGGGATGATGGGGTTTTTGCAGCGCTAAGGGGTGTGGCTGCGAATCTTATCCAGCCACTCGGCAAGCCGCTTCTCAAACCCCACCTCAATCAGCTCCACAAACCGGACCGGCCGGGTGGTGTACGCCTGCGCCACGAAGCCACCGTAGTCGTGGGGGTATTGATACCCCACCCCACGGCCCAGCTTCTTCGCTCCGCTGTAGTGGGCATCTTTGAGGTGATCGGGAACCGGCAGAATCTCCCCGGCCGCAACCGCTGCCAGCGCCCCATCAATCGCCTTCAGGGCGCTATTGGATTTAGGGGAGCAGGCGAGATAGATGGTGGTCTGTGCCAGCGGGATGCGCGCCTCGGGCCAGCCGAGATTAGCCACGGCGTAGTAGGTGGCCTGAGCCAGCAGCAGTGCATCGGGGTTGGCGTTGCCGATATCTTCGCTGGCGTGGACTAAAAGCCTACGGGCGATAAAGCGCGGCTCCTCACCACCGTGGATCAGGCGGGCGAGATAGTAGATCGCCGCATCGGGGTCACTGCCGCGAATGCTCTTAATCAGCGCGCTGGCGAGATTGTAGTGGGTCTCATCCTCACTCGCCCCATCGCTGAGGGCATTGGGGCGCAGCGACTTAAGCAGCGCCACATCGATCGGCTTCTTATCACCCCCCGCCACTGCGGCAAACTCCAGCAGCTTTAGCATCGCCCGGGCATCCCCGCCGCTTGAGTCAAGCAGGTAGCGCTCTGCCGCGTCGGTCAGCTGCGCGCCGATCCTCTCCACACCCGTTAAAAGCAGCTTCAAAAGCGCCGCGCGATCGAGGGGTTTAAACTCAAAGAGTAGCGATCGCGATCGGATCGCGCCGGTTAGCGAGAAGTAGGGGTTCTCTGTCGAGGCGCCCAGAATCATCGCCTCATTACGCTCCATCACCGGCAGCAGCACCTCCTGCTGGTTTTTGCTCAGCCGGTGCACCTCATCGATAAAGAGCAGCGGTGGCATCAGACTGCCCCGGTGGCTCTCAAAGATGCGGCGCAGCTCCTCGACCTTTAGGCTGGTGGCGTTTCGCTCGAAAAAGGGGCGATCGCTCATATTGGCGATGATGCGCGCTAAAGTGGTCTTACCCGTACCCGGTGGACCGAAGAGAAAAGCGTGAAAGGGGGTTTTAGCCGCCACGAGACGACGAAGCGGCCCCTCCGGGCCGATGAGGTGGGACTGGCCCACCATCGCCTCCAGCGAATCGGGCCGCAACAAAGAGGCGAGATCGGCCATTAGCTTGAGAGCATGCTCACGAAGTAGTTTCGCTCCCGAGGACCGTCAAAATCGGCAAAAAAGAGCCCCTGCCAGGGGCCAAGCAGCATCCGGGCGTTCTGGACCGGAATCGTGGTGTTGGAGCCCATAATGGAGGCCTTCAGGTGCGCATCGCCGTTACCCCCCACATGGGCGTACTGCCCATCGGCGGGGAAGAAGTCGTGCAGCTTCTTGAGCAGATCCCGCTGGATATTGGGATCCTGGTTTTCGCAGACGAAGATGCTGCAGGTGGAGTGGGGGACGAAGATATTGACCGCACCGTGATCGAGCCCCATGCGGATAATCTCCTCGTTGACCGTTGCGCTCAGATCAATGAGCTCCGTCTTGTAACGGCTCTTGAGAACCATTTTTCTCACTTGGTTTCCTTTTGGCTTTTTTTCTGGCTTCGCTTAGAAATCCGTGCAGCCAGTTGTACTCCGAACGCTCCAGAAAGCGGCTTTTGCCTTCGGGCAGGGCACTGAGTGATACTTTACCATAAGAGACCCGCTTTAGATCGAGCACCGTGCGATCGAAGTGGGCGAAGAAGCGCCGAATTTCGCGGTTTTTGCCCTCGCTGAGCACCACCTTCAGGCGGGAGTAGTTGGGGTGGTTCTTCTCCACACGCCAGGCGACGAAGGGGGCAAACTCCATGGCGCGCAGCGGGCTCTTTTCGTGTCCCCCTGCCCGGGCGTCACTCAGTGTCAGCCCCTCGTTCATCGCCTGCTCCATCGGCGGCGTCACGAAACCGCTGATCTTGATGTTGTAGACCCGCTCCAGATCCGAGCGCATCAAAATCTCAGCCACCTCCGCGCTATCGGTCAGCAGCAAGAGCCCCTCACTGGCGTAGTCCAACCGCCCCACCGGCACAAAATGGCCAAAACGCGAAGGGAGGGAGTGGTAGATGGTGCGCCGCCCCTGCGGGTCGCTTTTGCTCACCAGCTCCCCTTTGGGCTTATTGTAGGCGATCACCGTAAACCCCTCGGGCTTGGGCTTTAGCGGCTTGCCGTCGATATAGATCGGCGCATCCACCGGCACCGTGATGCCCGGCTGGGTCACCTTCTGGCGGTTGATATTGACCCGCCCCTCCTCGATGAGGCGATCCGCCTCCCGGCGGGAGAAGCGGCTTCGCATGGCGATCACTTTATTGAGGCGGTGCGCCTCCTCCTGTGACCCCTTTTTACTCTCGGCCATTACTGCACAAAGATGTTGGGCACGATAATCGGGTAGCGCTTCAGCACCCGATAGATGTGCTTTTTCAGAGCCTGGCGCAGGCTGTTCTCCAGGGCGCGGATATTGCCGTAGTCCTCCGGCTTGATACCACTGATGAAGGCTTTAACCACCCCCTCTAGCTCCCGGGCAAAGGCGTGCTCTTTCTTCTGGCCCACCAGCCCCAGTGTGGTCACCTTCGGCTTATCGATCAGCGCCTGATTCTGCTTATCAATCTGCAAAATCATCATCACGACACCCTCTTGTGAGAGGTTCTGGCGATCGAAGACGACACTGGTTTCAACCTCTTTATTGAACTGATTGTCGATAAAGGTCTTACCGCACCGCACGCTGCGAACCTTACGGATCCCTTTGTGCGAAATCTCCATCTGTTCACCATCTTCGATAATGGCGACATTGCGCTCGGGAATCCCCACCGTGGTGGCGGTCTGGCGGTGGCGCAGCAGGTGCTGGTACTCCCCGTGTACCGGGATAAAGTACTTGGGCTTGGTCAGCCGGATCATCAGCTTCTGCTCCTCCTGAGCCGCGTGGCCGGAGGCGTGGATCTCACTAAACTCATGGAAGGCCACCTTGGCGCCTGACTTAAGAATCTGGTTGATGACGGTGTTCACGCTGTTTTCGTTACCCGGAATCGCCTTGGCCGAGATCACCACCGTATCGGTCGGCTTGATCTTGATGTGGCGGTGCTCGTTCATGCTCATTCTAAAGAGTGCCGCCTGGGACTCCCCCTGGCTTCCGGTGGTGATGATCAGCACCTGGTTATCGGGCAGACGGGCCACCTCATGGGCATCGATCACCATCTTCTCATCCACATGGATATACTCCAGCTCCCGGGCAAGGTTGATGTTCTTCTCCATCGATCGGCCGATAATCGCCACCTTGCGGCCAAACTTTTTGGCCGACTCGATCGCCTGGGCGATCCGGTGGGTGTTGGAGGAGAAGGTGGACATCAAAATCCGCCCCTTGGATTTGGAGAAGAGGTCGTCAAAGGTTTTGCCCACCACCGACTCGCTTTTGGTAAAGCCGGGGTTGTAGCTGTTGGTCGAGTCACTCAAAAGGGCCAGCACCCCCCGCTCACCGTAGTGGGCCAGACGATGGTAATCCGGCGGAAAGCCGTCCACCGGACAGTTATCGAGCTTAAAGTCGCCGGTGTGGATCAGCGTCCCCGCTGCGGTGGTGATCGCCAGCGAGCAGGCGTCCAGTACCGAGTGGGTCATGTGGATCCACTCCACCTCAAAGTCGCCAATCATCACCGGCTTGCGCTTCTCCACAAACCGAAAAAAGCGCTTGTGCTCAATCAGCTTATGCTCATCAAACTTCGCCCCAATCATGGCCAGCGGCAAGGAGGTGCCGTAGATGGGCACCTGCATCTCTTTAAAGAGGTAGGGGACCGCACCGATGTGATCCTCGTGGGCGTGGGTGATCACAATCCCTTTGATCTTCTCTTTGATGGCGTGCAGATAGCTAAAGTCGGGCACCAGGATATCGACCCCGTGCATGTCGGGGGTGGGAAAGCTCATCCCCACATCGATAATAATCGCGCTCTCCTCGGTCTCTAAAACCGCGATATTGCCGCCAATCTGATCGAGTCCCCCTAGGGGCACGAAGCGAACCGAGTGCTCCTTATCGCCGAAGTTCTCAAAGGTGCGGAGCCGATCCTCCTGGCTGCGCTTGTTGGCATCAATCCCATCGCGCATCCGGCCATACCAGCCCGCACCGTTCTCATCGATTCCGCCCGCCATCGGATCACCGCTGCTGTGGCGTTTGCGATTGCCTCTGGGGGCGCCAGCGGGCTTGGTGCTCGCCTGGGTGCGGCCACCGCCACGGCGGCCACCACTGCCAGACTCCCTCTTCTCGGCACCAGCCCCTTCGGCGGCCCTGTTTTCGCCCCCCTCGGGCCGTGGACGGTTGCTGTTGCGCCCTCCCCGGTTTCGGCCACCGCGACGGCGGGGTCGTTTAGGTGCTTCGCCCCCCTCAGCGCCGCCTTTGGCGCCGCCTGATTCATGTGAAACCTGCTTCTTTTCAGGTGTCTTGTTCTCATCCATGCTCTATCCTTTTAATCGCATATGTAGTGCCAAAAAGGTGTCTGTGGTCATCTCATGAGGTCGAATTCGCGGATCCAGGCCCAGCGCTTCAAAGTGATACGCCAGCTCATCGCGACTCTGGTGCGGCTGAAGGTTTTTCAGAAGCTGCTTGCGGGGCTGGGTGAAGGCCCGGCGCAGAAACTGAGCAAACGCCTCATCGTAGGTGGGCCTCTCTTTGGTGATTGCAATCACCGCTGAGTCCACCTTCGGTGCCGGATCAAAAGCCTCCGGCGGCACATCGATCACCCGCCGAACGGTTCCGATCGACTCGGCCAGTATCGCCAGTGGCGAAAAGGCGCGGTCGCCCGGCCGGGCGGTGAACTTCTGAGCCACCTCTTTCTGGATCATCACCAGAAGGCTTCTGCACTGCCTGTCGCGCATCGCCCGGAGAATAATCTCCGTGGCGATGTAGTAGGGAAGGTTGGCCACCAGATCGTAGGGCTCTGCCTGAAGGCTCCCTGAGCGACCCCATAAACACAACACATCCGCCTCGATCAGCGTGAGCCGCCCGGAGTCGATTTCGTGAGAAAAATCGCTTCGGAGCCGAACACACAAATCGCTATCGATCTCAATGACGACCATTGGACGCTTCTTTAGAAGCTCCTTGGTCAAATCACCCAAGCCAGGCCCAATCTCCACCCCCCGGTGGGGGCTATCGGGCATCGCTTCGATGATTTTCTGCTGGATCCACGGATCCTTTAGGAAGTTCTGTCCAAACTGCTTCTTGGCCCGTATAGGGGTGCTCACGATCCTTGGCTCCCTTTTGCTAGAGATAATACAGTAGCTGTGCTTAGAGGTAGCACGCTTTAGCCCCGATCGGCTAGGATCGGAGCACTTAAATCCGCAAAAAGTGCACACCATGAGCGAAACAACTCCCCCCTCAAACCCGCTGGCTAAGCGGATCATCCCCTGCCTGGATGTCCACGCCGGGCGCGTGGTCAAAGGGGTCAATTTCGTCGATCTGATCGACGCGGGCGATCCGGTGGAGATAGCCCGCCGCTACAACGAAGAGGGGGCCGATGAGATCACCTTTCTCGACATCACCGCCAGCCACGAAGAGCGCGATCTCATCGCCGATGTGCTGGGTCGTGTGGCCAAAGAGGTCTTTATCCCGCTCACCGTCGGCGGCGGCATCCGCACACTGGGCGATATCCAGAAGCTGCTCGGCGTCGGCTGTGACAAGATCAGCATCAACTCCCACGCGGTCAAACATCCTGACTTTATCACCGATGCGGCCAAACGGTTTGGCAGCTCCACCATGGTGGTCGCCATCGATGTCAAACGCACCGGCGAGGGGTGGCATGTCTACATCAACGGCGGCCGGGTCGATACCGGGCTGGATGCGCTGGAGTGGGCCAAAGAGGTGGCCGATCGGGGCGCGGGCGAAATTCTGCTGACCAGCATGGATACCGACGGGGTGAAAAACGGTTACGATCTCGAGATTACCCGCCGTATCTGCGAAGCGGTGCCGATCCCGGTGATCGCCAGCGGTGGCGCGGGCACGATGGCGCACATCAAAGAGGCGTTTGACGCCGGAGCCGATGCGGCACTCGCCGCTTCGATCTTTCACTTTCGAGAGATCGCCATCACCGATCTAAAACACTACCTGGCCCAGAACCGTATCGAGGTGCGACAGTGATCCTCTGTGCCGGCGAGATGGAGCGTTTTGAGTTTGCGCTGCCGATCGGCATTGGGCTGATCGAGGCAGCTCTCAACCTCTCACGGCTCTGTCTTTTTAACCCCCCGGAGTACCTGCTGTTTGTCGGTACGGCGGGAAGCTACGGAGATATACCGATCGGTACTATTATCACAAGCACGGGTGCCTCTCAAGTAGAATCTTCGTTTGTCGAAAAAAAGAGCTACTCTCCTATTGATAATGCAATTTCGATCACCGATGGACTGCTGCCACACCAACACACGGTCAATAGCAGCAACTACATCACCGCCGATGCCGCGCTCGCCGATCGTTTCCGCAAACTGGGGCTGGGGGCGGAGAGCATGGAGTTCTTCTCGGTGATGGCGGCCGCTCGCCACTTTCAGATCCCTGCAGCGGGGATCTTCTACATCACCAACTACTGCTTCGAAGCGGCCCATGATCAGTTCATCGCCCACCACCCCGAAGCGATCGCCACTCTGGATGCGCTGGTGCGAAAAGAGCTGGGCCACCTCATCACACAAGGTGATTCGCGTGGTTAAAAGAGAGGCGCTTGATTTTTTCGATCTCACCTTAGAGGAGCTGGAGCAGATTCTCACCCCCCGCTTTCGGGCCCGCCAACTCTATCAGTGGGTCTATCAGCGCTACACCGACGATATGAGCGAGGTCACGGTGCTGCCCAAAACGCTTCGCAGCGAGCTGGCCGAGCAGCTGCGCTTCGACACCCTCACCATCGTCGATAAGGCGATCAGCCAGGATGGAAGCGAAAAGTATCTGATGCGGCTGCAAGATGGCCACACGATTGAGGCGGTGCTTTTAAAGATGAAGCCACAGAAGCACCACGACGATGGGGGGATCGCGCAAGAGGCGCGCTACACCCTCTGCCTCTCAACACAGGTGGGGTGCAAGGTGGGGTGCGCCTTCTGCCTAACCGCCAAGGGGGGCTTTGTCCGCAACCTCACCGCCGGCGAGATTGTGGCGCAGGTGTGGCAGATCAAGCGGGATCATCAGCTTCCCGCCCACCGGGGGATCAATCTGGTCTATATGGGGATGGGCGAACCGCTGGATAACCTGGAGAACCTCACGAAAGCGATCGCTATCCTCACCACCGAAGAGGGGCTAGCGATCTCTGCTAAGCGACAAACCATCTCTACCAGTGGCATATCCAGCCGTATTGACAAGCTCGGTGCGCTCAATCTCGGTGTCCATCTGGCCATCTCCCTGCACGCGGTGGATAACGAGACGCGCCAGCAGCTTATCCCGATGAACAGAGCCTATCCGATCGAGTCGGTGATCGAAGCGGTGAAACGGTTCCCCTACGACACGCGTAAACGGGTGATGTTTGAGTATCTGATGATTAAGGATCTCAACGACTCCCCCCAGGCGGCTAAACGGTTGGTCACGCTGCTAGAGGGGATCAAATCCAAGGTCAACCTTATCTACTTCAACCCCTACCCCGGCACCCCTTTTAAGCGGCCCGATCGCGCACGGATGGAGGCGTTTCGCGATGCGCTCCACTCCCGCGGCATCACTTGTACCATTCGCGAATCCAAAGGGCTGGATATCGAAGCGGCGTGCGGACAGCTGCGAGAAAAAGCGGCCAAAGGGTAGCTGTTTCATGTGGAACATCCCCCTCTGTAGCCGTAAAGAAGCGGTGCTATAATAGAGTAGAGAGTACAGACAACAGGAGGTCTTTGTGATACAGAAATGTCTTTTTCCCGCAGCCGGGTACGGAACCCGCTTTCTGCCCGCCACCAAGGCGATGCCTAAGGAGATGCTGCCGGTTGGCACCAAGCCGCTGATCCAGTACGGCGTCGAGGAGGCGATGGAGGCGGGGATGCGAAATATGGCCTTCGTCACCGGGCGGGGCAAACGCGCACTGGAGGATCACTTCGATCTCAACTACGAACTCGAGCACCAGATTCAGGGCAGCAGCAAAGAGAAGCTGCTAGAGGAGATCCGCCACCTGATTGAGAGCTGCAGCTTCTCCTACACCCGCCAGAACGAGATGAAGGGGTTGGGCCATGCGATCCTCACCGGCTACCCCCTCATCGGCAACGAGCCCTTCGGTGTGGTGCTGGCCGATGACCTCTGCTACAACGAAGAGGAGGGGGTGCTCTCCCAGATGGCGAAGCTCTATGAGAAGCACCAGTGCAGCATCGTAGCGGTGATGGAGGTGGACCCCGATCAGGTGCACAAGTACGGTGTCGTCGCAGGTGAGGAGATCGAGCCGGGGCTGGTGCGGGTAAGCAACATGGTGGAGAAGCCCACCAAAGAGCAGGCCCCCTCCAATCTGGCGGTGATTGGCCGCTATATCCTCACACCGGGGATCTTTGAGATTCTACGCAGCACCGAGCCGGGCTTTAACGGCGAAATCCAGCTAACCGATGCGATTCTTGCCCAGGCCAGAAGCGGCAAGGTGCTCGCCTACCGCTTCAAAGGGGAGCGGTACGACTGCGGCAGCATCGAGGGGTTCGTCAAGGCGACCACCGAGTTCTATGCACGGATCACCGATGCAGATTGAGCTCAAAAGCCCCTTTGATGCCCACCTCCATCTACGCGATGGGGCGATGCTAGAGACCACCGTACCGGCGAGTGCCGAGCAGTTTGCCGGTGCCATCGTCATGCCCAATCTCCAGCCGCCGCTCACCGATCGCCACACGATCGACTCCTACCGAGCGCGCATAGAGGCGATTGGCGGCGAGTCGTTTGCGCCGGCGATGACCCTCTTTCTCACCCCAAGCCACACCCCGGCGGACATTGAGGCGCTCAAGGGGGTGATAAGCGCGGTGAAGCTCTCCCCCGCCGGCTCCACCACCCACTCGGAGAAGGGGCTGCACGATCTGGTGAACAACCACAGCTTTATGGCGGTGCTTGAAGCGATGGAGGCGATGGATCTGCCCCTCTGTGTCCACGGTGAGACCGGCGACTTCGTGCTGGATCGCGAAGCGGCGTTTGCCCCCACCTACCGCGCACTGGCCCGGAGGTTTCCGAAGCTGCGTATCGTGATGGAGCACCTGGGCAGCCGTGCGCTTCTGCCGCTGCTGGATGAGCAGCCCAACCTCTACGCCACCGTCACCCTACACCATCTGCTGCTCGATCTAGACGCCCTGCTTGGTGGGATGCTGCGACCGGAGTGTTTCTGCAAGCCGGTGATCAAAACCCCCGCCGATCGTGAGGCGCTCCAAAAGGTGGTGCTGGATGCCCACCCTAAGATCTTTTTTGGAAGTGACTCAGCCCCCCACCCTCAGGCGGATAAGGCCCGAGGGGCGGCGGGCATCTTCAGCGCACCGGTGGTGCTGCCCGCTCTGGCTGGCTTCTTTGAGCAGCACGATGCGCTCGATCGGATGCAACCCTTTCTCTCCGATCGGGCGCGCGACTTTTATCGTCTCGATCTGCCCGATAGAACCGTGCGGCTCAAAAAGGATCCGTGGCGGGTGCCGGTCTCCTATGGTGGTGTGACGCCCCTCTTTAGTGGCGAACGGCTTATCTGGCGGGTCGTCGACGGTGCGTAAGCTGCTGCTTTTAGAGGATGACACCCTCTTTGCGCAAACCCTGGAGGACTTTCTCTGCGAAGAGGGGTACGAGGTCACCGTTACCCACGATGGGGTGCTCGCCCACGCGCTGGCCACCGAAGAGCGCTTCGATCTGCTGCTGCTGGATATCAATGTCCCGCGCCTGAGCGGACTGGAGCTGCTCAAAAAGCTCCGTCAGGCCCAGCACGATCGCCCCGCCCTCTTTATCACCTCCTATCAGCAGCGCCAGATGCTTAAAGAGGCTTTTAGCGCCGGTGGCGATGACTACCTGACCAAGCCGGTCGATCTTGAAGAGCTCAAACTCCGTGTCCACGCCCTTTTGCGCCGCAGCCACACCCTGCCCGATCGAATCAGCCTAAACGACTCTCTCTGGTTCGATCCGGTGCGCTATCAGCTCTTTGAGAACGATCAGGAGGTGACGCTTCCTAAAAAGTGTGCCGAGCTGCTAGGGCTGCTGGTGGCCCATCAGGGCAAAACCGTCACCACCGCCATGATCGAAGAGACGCTCTATGACTACACAGAGGTGCCAAGCAGCGGTGCGATCCGGGTCTATATCAATCAGATCAAAAAGCTCTTGGGCGCTCAGCGGATCACCAATCTCCGCGGTGTAGGTTACCGGCTTGAAAAAGAGTGATTACGAGCTAACGCTCACCACCACCCTGCTCTATCTGGCCACCTTTGTGCTGCTCAATCTCTTTATGCTCTCCATCCTCACGGTGGTCGGCTTCTCTTTTGAGAATCTGGTCAAGGTGATGGGGGTTGCCGCTCTGCCTGCGGCCTTTTTTGGCTACCTGATCGCACGACACGGCCTGCTGGAGCACTTCAACACCAACTCCCTGCTCAAACGGCTGCTGCGAAACACCCTCCATGAGATCCGCATCCCGATCGCCACCATCCGGGCCAACGCACAGATGCTTCAGCGCGGTGCGGATAGCCGGGGACTCAAGCGGCTTGAGCGCATCGATCAGGCGACACGGAACCTCGAAGGGCTCTACGAGGAGCTGGAGTACTTTATCTCGCGGGAGATTCAGCGCATCCAAAAAAGCCCGGTGGAGCTTAGTGCGCTGATAGAGGATCGGCTCGGCTTTCTCTGCGAGCGGCTAGAGGGGTGTCGCGTCCAGAGCGATCTGGAGCCCACCTGGATCGAAGCGGATGAGATGGCGATGGCGCGGGTTCTGGATAACCTGATCGATAACGCCATCAAATACAGCCCCGCCGATCGCTGCGAAATCACCCTCACCCTCCAAGAAGGCCAGCTGGGCATCGCCGATCGGGGCGAGGGGATTAGCGCAGAGACCCTGAGCCGCATCTTTGAGCGCTACTATCAGGACAACCCCCACCGATCGGGCTACGGTATCGGGCTGGATATCGTCAAATCCGCCTGCGATGCCCACCGCATCGGACTGCGGGTGGACTCGAGCCCCCAGAGGGGCACCACCTTCTGGCTGGATCTAACACGCATCGTGATTGAGAAGCCCCAGCTCCAGCAGTAACGGCAACTCCTCTTCGCGGCGATCGATATAGAGCAGCGCACTGCAGCGCGCTTCCTCTTTCGCGATATAGACCTTAAAGCTTGTGAGCGCCTCGGTGATTAGGAGGTGGTGCGTCTGCGTCAAGCGCCCGCTGGGAATCGGCAGGGTGATCGCCTCTGCTGACTCCAGGCGCATAAGGGTCTGCTCGGGCTTTCGCACCAGATAGACCACCTCTGCCTTCGGGCGACCATAAAGGGAGTGGCGCGTGCCGTGCAGATAGAGCTGATCGTACTCCCGTCCGGAGAGCACCGAGACCCTTTGGGCCTGAAGCAGGTCGGCCACCAGCAGATCGAGTACCTTCTGGCGGCTCTGCTGCGCCTCATTGGCCCGCTGCATCGTATCGGCGGCACTGCGCAGCACCGACTCGCCCTGACTGATGAAGAAGACCATCAGCGAGATGAGCAGAACACTGATCATCAGCTCCAGCAGCGTAAAACCCCGGCGACGCGCCATTACGCCCCGATGTTCATGCTAAAGATCGGCAGCAGCATCGCCGTGACGATAAAGCCCACTACCCCGCCGACAAGCAGCATCATCACCGGCTCCAGCAGCGAGAGCATCACGGCGATACGATCGCGGTTCTCCTCAAAGTAGAGATTGGAGAGGTTGGCCAGTATCTGCTCAAGCTCGCTGGTCTCCTCACCCAGAGCGATCGCCTGAATAAACGCCGCATCCAAAGAGCCGTCACTCTGCTGCAGTGCTACAGAGAAGCGCCCCCCCTCCACCACGCGATCGGCCGCTTTTAAGAAGCGATCGCTTAGCACCCGATTGCTCTGAACCGCCGCTGCCAATCGAATCGTCTGGACGAAGGGAACCCCCGATCGCATCAGCACAGAGCCCATATAGGCAAAGCGGGCCAGCTCCGTCGTCATCACAATCCGCCCGATAAGCGGTAGTGCCAGCACCAGCCGGTGCACCCCATAGAGGTAGCCGCGGCTCAAACGCATCAGCAGCGCATGGGTAAAGAGCAGGGCCGCGATCGCTGCCACAACCGCCGTCCACCACTTCTGCATAAACTCGCTCACGCCGATCACAAACTGCGTAATCGGGGGTAGCTCCTGGCCGAGCTGCTCAAACATCCCCGTAATCTGGGGCACCACCACCGTCACCATAAAGATCACCATCAAAAACGAGACCACAATAATAAAGGCGGGGTAGAAAAGGGCGTTTTTCGCCTGCTTTTTGATGCTGGCAAGCTCTTTGATAAAGCGGGAGAGCTCATCGAGCACCTCATCGAGCATCCCGCCATCTTCGGAGATACGAATCGATTGGCGGTAAAAGGGGGGGATCTCATAGACACTCTGAAGCTCCAGCGCCTGAGAGAAGCTTTTGCCCTCATCGAGCAGCGTGGCCACGGCGGTAAAGAAGCCTGAGAGCTTGCGCTCCTTCTCATACTGGCTCGCCGCGAGACGGATGGCGTTGACGATGGAGATTCCCGATTTGAGATAGATGGCCAGATCGCGACTGATGCGGCTTAAGAGCTGCGGATCCATCTGGCTTCTGCGCCGCTTGCCCAGACGGGCCAGCAGCGGCTCAGAAGCGGGCTTGAGGGACTCAAAGAGCAGCCCTCGCGCCTGGAGCTTGGCCGCCGCTTCGCCTCTATCGGTCGCCTCAATCACCCCCTTTTGTCGCCCACCGGTGCGATCGAGAGCGCGGTAACGAAACAGCATCACTCCTCCTCGTGAAAATAGCGGGATCGGTCACTCGGGAGGTTTCGGCCAGGCTCTATCCGCTCCCACGCCTCATCCAGCGAGCTATACCGCCGCATCGGCTGCAGAAGTGGCGGATAGTGGTAGAAGCGATTCTCATACTCAAAGAGAGTCTCGCTCACCGCTTGGTTTTCAAACCGCTCCATCACAAAACAGGGGCCATCAAGCGTGCGCGTCGCCTGGGGGCTGCCCTCCTGCAAAACCGCATACACCACCGGCGGACTCTCAAAGATCCGCATCGGCTCACCGATCGGCTCACCCCAGCGGTTCTCCAGCCTGCACGCCTCGCAGCGCTGCCCGGTGCAGACCAGTCGAAGATAGCCCGGCTCCTCCACGCCACGCAGGGCGCGATCGAGGCGATCGGGGGCAAAGCGCATCGCCTCTTTGGCCGCCGCTTCAGGCTGTCGTACCAGCGTGGCGGCCAGCGCATAGATGATGCCGATAATCACCAGCACCACGATCAGCTCTATCAGCGTAAAGCCGGCCCTCAATCACACTCACTCAGATAGAGATCCCGATCGTGGCCGCTTCCCCCCTCCTGGCCATCCGCCCCTAAGGAGACAATCTCGAAACTGCCGTTTTCGCGGATGTAGATGTAGGGGTTGTTCCAAGGGTCGCGCAGTGCGCCCGAACCGCTCAGGTAGCCGCCGGGCAGATAGCCGGTGTAGCGCTCCGGATCGGGGTTGGTGCGCAGCGCATCGAGCCCCTCTTCGGTGCTGGGGTAGCGGCCATTATCCATCCGAAAGGACTCCAGCGCCTGGGCCAGGGATTTCATCTGCACGCAGGCTAAACGCGCCTTGGCCTGTTCGCTCTGGCCAAGCACATTGGGCATCACCAGTGCCGCCAGCAGCCCCAGAATAATAATCACCACCATCAGCTCTATCAGTGAAAAGCCCCCCCGGGCTCTTTGGCGCTTCTGCATTCTCTATTTCCTTGAGCGTTTATTATTTCCCGATTGTATAATACCCTCACCTAGCCAAGTTTTAAAGGGGTGTTATGAAAGTGCGGATTATCGGAGGCGGTCACATGGGCTCAGCCATCTACGGCGGGCTTAAAGGGGCTCATAGCCTCACCGTCGTCGAAAAGAGCGAGGAGCAGAAGGCGCGTCTCAAAGCCCGCTTTGGGTCGGTGGCGTTTGTCGAGGCGCAGACGCCGGTAGAAAAAGACGAGATTGTTATCCTGGCCATTAAGCCTCAGGTGTTTGAGAAGGTCTCACTCCAGGGCGAGCCGGAGGGGATTATCTCCATCATGGCGGGGGTGACGCTCGATCGGATTCGCGCCCACTTTCGGGCCAGGCACTTCGTGCGGGTGATGCCCAATCTGGCTGCACTCAACGGCCGCTCCGCCTCGGTGCTCACCGGCGATGAACCGCTTAAAGAGCGGGCACTTGAGCTGGTGGGCGCGATCGGCTCTGCGCTCTGGCTGGAGAGTGAGCGGGAGCTGGATATCGCCACCGCGCTGGCTGGAAGCGGGCCGGGCTATCTCGCGCTTATCGCTGAAGCGCTGGCCAACGGTGCCGTACGGCAGGGGCTGAGCAACGAGCGGGCCCACGCCCTGACCGCCGCCCTTTTTGGGGGGATGGAGGGGCTTTTAGAGCAGAACCACCCAGCACAGCTTAAGGAGATGGTCTGCTCACCGGGGGGCACCACCATCGCCGGCATAGAGGTGCTGGAGAAGCGGGCGGTGCGCGCGGCGGTGATGGAGGCGCTAGAGGCCGCCTTTAAGCGCACGCAAGCGCTGGCCTAAAACCAGAGGGTGTTGCGGCTTAAGAGCTGGCGGTTTTTTGAGTAGAGCTCATGAAAGCGCCCGGTGATGCGCCCTAGCACCCCGATGGTGTCCACCGCAAAGGCGCCCTTGTTGAGCATCACGCACTCGGCTCTGGATCCCATTGCCGCATCGGTAATCTCCGCGCGGCTAGGGAGGTTGCTCTTCATCTGGCTCTCAAGCACCTGTGTGGCCCAGATGACCGGCAGATGCGCAGCGGTGCAGATATCCAGTATCTCCTCTTGAAGCCATGCAAGGTTCTCAAACCCCATCTCGATCGCCAAATCCCCTCGAGCGATCATCACCCCCGCCGGGCGTTTGGCGCCAATAAGCGCCTCTAAAATCTCCGGCAGGGCACACACCCCCTTTTGGGTTTCGATTTTGGCCACGATACCGGTCGTCTCGCACCCCATCTCTGTAAGTTTACGATCGAGTGCACGGACATCCTCGCCACACTGGGTGAAGGAGAGGCCAATCATATCAGCATACGCCGCCACCGCCTCCAAAGCGGCACTATCGGCCCGACTCATCGCCGCAATCGGCAGGGCGGTATCGGGCAGGTTGATCCCCTTCTCCTCTTTGATCACCGTTCCGGTGGGCCTGGCATGAAACACCTCGCACAGCAGCCGATCGCCTGCGCGCTCTAGCACCCTCGCCCCCAGCTTCCCATCGTCGATAAAGAGCCGATCGCCAGGGATGACAAAGCTGATCGCCGCCTGATGGGTACAGCCGATCGAAGCGAGCTCTTCTATCTGCCCCTCCTCATCGAAGCGCGCCGCGTGGCCTAAAGTGCTCTCAGGGGTCAGATAGAAGCGATCGCCCACAAAGAGCCGTATCACCTCCGGCTGCGCCTGAAGATGGTGCAGCACTGTCTGCTCTTTTGTGGCTTTTAGCCTCAGACGGCTTTTAGGGCCCAGCAGGAGCTTCGTATCGACCCGGGCCAACCACCCCTGCTCACAGGGCTCAATCACCTCGATAAACCCCTTTTTGCCACGGATATCGCGCACCTTGATCCGCGCTCCGGCATGGCACGCACTTAAAAAGGTCTCATCCACGGCCAGTTGAGCCGCTACCCTCTCGGTGGTCTTAGGCGATTTGTACTGTGGAGAGCTGTCCTGCTTTGAATCGACCAGAAAGAGAGGCTGCGCTTGAGTGTTAGAGCCCACCCGCAATGGTGCAATCTCTCGCGCAATAGCACCGGTACGGATCTTAGGCCCGCAGAGATCGACATAGATGCGCAGCCGATCCGTCTCCTGGCGATCGCTATTGAGCTGACTGACCACTGCCGCCATCGCCCCCCACACCGGCGGCGAATCGTGCGCGGCGTTGATGCGAAAGAGGTGCACCCCGGCCCTGGCCAGCTTACCAATCAGCTCACCCCCACCCTCGGCGGCATCAAAGGGGAGGGTAACCATCACCCGCGTGGTGCTCGCACCGGTCAGACTGCGATCACACCCGCCCAGAAGGGCCGATCGGCGCTGCTCTATCCCCTCACGGGCGGCCACAATCGCCCGGCGGTGGTTGCCATCGACCGGCTCACCCATTGCCGAGGAGAGCATCGCGTGGATATTGGCCACCGAGGCCTCAATATGGGCGAAGCTTCGCCCCAACGAGGAGAGGCCCAACAAAAAGAGCTTCTCCTGCAGCTCGCGACGATCCGCGCTTCGCAAAATCAGATAGTGGCGGAGGTTGTCCAGGGCGGGATCCTCTGACGGTTTAAGGGCGCGGAAGGCCTGCAGCAGCTCTGTCAGCCCAAGAAGCGCCTCTTTTTGAAGCTGTAGGGACATCGGTTTGCCTTTTGGATTTAAAAGGGGTGTATCCTAAAGAGAGGAGGTGACAATCCGAAGACGGCTAGTCGCCGGCAAAGTCAAGCAGGGCGCTACCCCAGGTCAGGCCGCCGCCAAAGGCGTCCAGCAGGAGGCGATCGCCTTTTTTAAGGCGGCCCGCCTCATAGAGGTCATTGAGCGCCATCGGGATGGAGGCGGCGGAGGTGTTGCCATATTTGGCCACGGTCATCACCACCTGCTCTTCGCTCAACCCCAGCGCATCGCCTACCGCCTTGATAATGCGGTAGTTGGCCTGATGGGGAACGAAGTGTTTAATCTCTGAGGCGCTCACACCGTTTCGTGCCAGAATCGTCTGCACATCCTGCGTGAGCGTCTTGACCGCCACCTTGAAGGTCTCATTGCCCCGCATCTGCATAAATTGGCAGTGCGCCTTATCCAGCGCGCCGTGTGCCGGATGGCGGCTGCCGCCACCGGGGGTGATCAAGAAGTCCTGAAACTCCCCATCGGCACCGATCTTGACATCGACCACCCGGTTTTCAGGGCTCTCGCTGGCGCGAATCACCGCAGCACCGGCCCCATCCCCAAAGAGTATGCAGGTGCCGCGATCGGTGTAGTCCACAAAGCGGCTTAGCGCCTCTGCCCCCACAATCAGCACGCAGCGGGCCATCCCCGACTCGATATAGGCTTTGGCACTCGAGAGGGCGTAGATAAAGCCGCTACAGGCCGCAAGCACATCAAGCGCCCCTACCCCCTTGATGCCCAGCCGATGGGCCAATACGCAAGCGGTAGAGGGCATAAAGAGGTAGTCTCCCGAGATGGAGGCGACAATCACAAGATCGATCGCCTCGGGCCCCACCCCGGCACGCTCCATCGCCTGCTTGGCGGCGTGGTAGGCCAGATCGCTGGTCGCCTCATCCTCTGCAGCGATGTGGCGCGTCTGGATACCGGTGCGTTTGGTGATCCACTCATCGGTGGTATCGACCATCCTCTCCAGATCGCGGTTGCTCAGGGTCTTTTCAGGGACATAGGCGCCCACCGAGACCATCTGAGCATAGGGGCGCATCACGCCTGCTCCTCCCGTTTTGGCGGCGTAGCGCGGTAGCGATCCAGGTAGGCGACGATCTGATCGTTTACCCCCGACTCGGTAAAGCGGATCGCCTGCATGATGGCGTTTTTGATCGCTTTAGGGTTGCTTTTGCCGTGGCTGATAATGGAGCAGCCATTGACCCCGATCAGAGGCGCGCCGCCATACTCGGCATAGTCCATGTCCTTTTTTAACCCCTTAAAAGCGCTACGCATTAGAGCAGCACCCAGAAGGCTCATCAAAGAGCGCTTGGTGTGGCGCTTGAGCACATCCACCATCGCATCGGCCACCCCTTCGCCGGTCTTGAGCAGCACATTGCCCACAAAGCCGTCACACACCACCACATCGACGCTGCCTTTGAAGATATCGCCCCCTTCGACATTGCCGATAAAGTTAAAGTCGGGAAGCTCTTTGAGCAGGCCGTGGGTCTCTTTAACCAGCCGATCGCCCTTGCTGGGCTCCTCGCCATTGGCCAGCAGCCCCACGCGGGGGCGCTCCTGGCGGAGCACATTGGTCGCATACGCTTTGCCCATCACCGCAAACTGCACCAGGTGCTTCGCCTCGCTATCGACATTGGCGCCGACATCGAGCACTAGAGAGTGTTTGCCGTCTGTGGTGGTGGGCATTAGGGTAGCGATTGCCGGGCGCATCACCCCGGGCAGTCGTCCGATTCGTAGTGTTGAGAGGCTCATGCTCGCACCGCTGTGGCCCGCTGAGACCACCGCATGCGCTTCGTTTTTGGCCACCAGATCGACCGCTTTATAGATGGAGCTCTCCTTGCGCCGTAGCGCGTCGGTAGCCCCCTCATGCATGCCGATCACATCGTGCGCCTCCACGATGATCGCCCGGCGCTTGAGCGCCTCGTTCAGGTGCGGCTCAATCTCCGATCGACGCCCCACCAGAATCGGCTCATAGGAGCACTCCTCCAGTGCGAGTGCGCACCCCTGAACGATAGGCTCCGGACCGAAATCGCCGCCCATCGCATCGATGGCAACCTTGACCATTGGCCGCGGACTACTTCTCGCCGCAGCTAGGGCAGGTGTGGTGGGTCAGTTTATAGGCCCCACAGCTTGCACACTTGACCGGGGTCTTGAGTGTGATGTTGTAGTGGGTTCGGCGTTTAGCCGCGCGGGCGTGGGACACCCTTCTCTTTGGTACTGCCATATCAATCTCCTTCGTTTATTTCAACTGGTTCGTCTCCCGCACAATCGGGACAGTGGTGGTAGCCGCACCGATACGCCTCTTTCTCGCTCTGAAGCAGAAAGGCGGCATCGATGCGACCACCGGGCATCTCGACAACGGGCCAGGGCAACGGCTGCTGATCGTCTGGCTCATAGAGGCGATCGCTCAGAAGCAGCTCCACCGGCTCGTTAATCGTGCTGACCCACTCCGCACCGCAGCGATCGCACACCAGACTCAGGTGTCCTGAAAGCTGCGCCGTGAGGCGGATAAGTCCCCCTTTATGGTGAGCAAGCGTCCCCTCCAGCCTCAGCTCATGGCCCGCCTCCTCTTCAGAGGCGTTGAGGGCAAGGGGCTCGGTGCCCACCCTTTGAAAGGGGATATTCATTAGAGGATCTCAAACTCCGCAAAGAACTGGCTGATCTCGAGTGCCGCATTCTCGGCGCTGTCGCTGCCGTGCACCGCATTGGCGTCGATGCTCTCGGCAAAGTCGGCGCGGATGGTGCCCGCCGCCGCCTCTTTGGGGTTGGTCGCCCCCATCAGTTCGCGGTTTTTAGCGACGGCGTTATCCCCTTCGAGCACCATCACCACCACCGGGCCGCTGGTCATAAAGCCCACCAGCTCCCCGAAGAAGGGGCGCTCACGGTGGATCGCATAGAACTGCTCTGCCATCGCGCGGCTTAGCTGAACTTTTTTCATCGCCGCAATCCGCAGATCGTTAGACTCAAAACGGTCCACAATCTTACCGATCACGCCTTTGCTGACCGCATCGGGTTTAATAATCGAAAGGGTTCTCTCTGCCATCTTCGCTCCTGTCTTTAGCTATAAAATTTTCCTCAGAAAATAAGGCGCAGGATTATACAGAAATTTTTCTCTTTTTGCAAGCTAAGGGGTGAACAAGGAGGGGTGTGAAGCGACCGGATCGGCGCGATCCGGCCAGAAACTTTAGGCGATAACCGCTTCGCCTTCGGGCTTGCCTTGTTTGTTGCCTGCAGCCCAGACAATGCAGTCCTCGGTGGGGCAGGCCGCTGCACAAGCGGGCTCGTCGTGGTGGCCCTCACACTCTACACACTTGTCTGCGTAGACATAGTAGATGTCGGTTCCCTCCGGGTTGTCGCTATCATCTACGATCGCCTCGGTGGGGCACTCGTCGATACAGGCACCGCAGTTAATACAGGTGTCGGTAATTTTAACCGCCATGATTGACCTCTTTGAAGTGGTTTCCACGCCGCCGATGCGGGTGCGAGCAAACTTTAGCCGATCTGCTCTTAACCTCAGTTAAGGGCGGCACGGATCGCCTCAACCTTATCGGTCTGCTCCCAGACAAACCCCTCGTTCTCGCGCCCAAAGTGGCCGTAGGCGGCGCTTTTGTAGTATTGCGGTCGCTTTAGATCCAGCATTGCAATCATCCCGGCCGGATCGAGGGGGAAGATGGCCCGCACCGCCTGGATAATCCGCTCAGGATCGACCGTGTGGGTGCCGTGGGTGTCGATATCGAGCGCCACCGGCTCGCTGATACCGATCACATAGCTGATCGCCACACTCACCCGGCGGCACACCCCCGCTTCGACCAGATTTTTGGCGATATAGCGCGCCATATAGGCGCCACTGCGATCGACTTTGGTGCCATCTTTTCCACTAAAGGCCCCGCCGCCATGCGGACAGGCGCCGCCGTAGCTATCGACGATGTTCTTTCGCCCGGTCAGGCCCGTATCCGCCTGCGGCCCGCCAATCACAAAGAGGCCGGTGGGGTTAATCGCCTGGCTAAACCCCTCTGCGCGCAGCTCTTGATCAATCACCGCATCGATCACCTCCGCAGCAATCCCCTCGCGAAGCCGCTCGGTCTTAACACTGCGCGCGTGGTGGCTCGAGACGGTCACATGGCGCACCCCGATGGGGCGATCCCCCTCATAGGCTATCACCACCTGCGCTTTTCCGTCGGGGCAGAGGTAGGGCAAAATCCCCTCTTTGCGCACCCGGGCCAGTCGCCGGGTGAGCCGGTGGGCGAGCAAGATTGCCAGGGGCATCCGCTCGGGGGTCTCATCGCAGGCGTAGCCGTAAACCGTCCCCTGATCTCCAGCACCCAGGGTGCCATCCTTATGGGCCACCCCCTGAGCGATATCGGGGCTCTGTTCGCCCACCGCCAGCAGCACCCCCGCACTGCGGTAGTCAAAGCCGAAGCTGCCATCGGTGTAGCCGATCTCGCGGATGGTATTGCGGGCAATCTCGCCAATGGGCGCATACGCGGCGGTGTGGATCTCCCCCCCTACGATACAGAACCCGTTGGAGATCAGAACATCGCACGCCACCCGCGCGTCGGGATCCTGTGTCAAAATCGCATCGACCACCGCATCGCTAATCTGATCGGCGATCTTGTCGGGGTGGCCTTCGGTAACCGATTCGGCGGTTATGAGTCGTTGCATCCGCGCTCCTTGTAAATAGCTTTGAGGTGATCCATGCGGCTGCCCAGGTTCATCAGGGCCATATCGGCCAGCACCAGCGCCACCATCGCCTCCACCACCGGTACGGCGCGCACCCCCACACAAGGGTCGTGACGCCCCTGGATCGCACACTCTGCCGGCTTGCCGTGGATATCCACCGTCTGCTGGGGCTTAAAGATGGACGGGGTGGGCTTAAAGTGCACCCTCAGCTCCAGATCGGCACCGGTACTCACCCCGGCGAGCACCCCGCCCGCATGGTTGCTCTCAAACCCTTCGGGCGTCATGGGATCGTTGTTTTCGCTTCCATGAAGGGTGGCCGCCTGGGTGCCCGCTCCGATCTCCACCGCCTTAGCGGCGTTGATCCCCATCAGCGCACCGGCCAGGGCGCCATCGAGTTTATCATAGAGCGGCTCACCCAGACCCGCTACCATGCCCGTTGCCCGAGCGGCCACCACCGCACCGATGGAGTCGTGCTGCGCTCTGGCCTGCTCGATCGCCGCCTTCATCGCCGCCTCTGCATCACCATCCAGAGCGAAAATGGCGCTTTTGGCCGCATGGGCGAAATCGAGCCGCGCCGCCTGCGCCTGGCCCACTGCCATTAACCCCGCCTCCACCGCAATCCCCAGCTCACGGAGCATCAGCTGTGCGATCGCGCCGGCGGCCACCCGCGCAGCACTTTCGCGGGCGCTGGTGCGACCGCCGCCACGGTGATCGCGAATGCCATATTTGGCCCACCAGCTAAAGTCGCCGTGGCCGGGGCGGAAGAGATTGCGGATATTTTCGTAATCTTTGCTTTTAGCCGATCGATTGTAGATGACCAGCGCGATGGGCGCACCGGTGCTGACCCCCTCAAACACACCGCTTAAGATCTCCACCGCATCGGGCTCGTTTCGTTTGGTGCCGTAGGCGTTTCCGCCGGGGCGACGGCGATCGAGCTGCCGCTGGATATAGTCGGTATCCATCACAAGCCCTGCGGGTACGCCATCGACCACGCAGCCGATCGCCGCACCGTGCGACTCCCCAAAGGTGCTCATGCTAAAGCGCGTGCCAAAACGGTTCACTTCTTCTCCTTTAAAAGCGCCTGCAGCGCCGCTTTGGCCGCCGCCTGCTGGGCGCTCTTTTTGCTGCCGCCCTTGCCGGTTGCCACCTCCTCATCGGCGATCGAGAGCACAATCTCAAACTCTTTTTGGTGATCAGGACCCACGGCAGCGACCACCCGGTACTCCGGAATCACCCCAAAGCGCGCCTGCGTCACCTCCTGAAGCCGGGTCTTGTAGTCGGTGATCAGATCATCGGGCCGAATCTCAGGAAAGCAGCGCTCGAGCACTCTTAGTGCCGCTTTGCGTGCTGGCTGCAGCCCCCCATCGAGATAGATCGCCCCAATCACCGCCTCAAAGGCGTTGGAGAGGATAGAGGGCTTATCGCGCCCACGGTTGTGCTCCTCTGCCGCCGAGAGGTGGATATGGCGGCCCAGATGAAGCGCCTGGGCCAGGCGGGCGAAGGAGCGCTCATTGACCAGCGCCGCGCGCAGCTTGGAGAGATCCCCCTCCGGTGCATCGGGCAGCTTATGGTAGAGGTACTCCCCCACAATCAGATCCAGCACCGCATCGCCGAGAAACTCCAGCCGCTCATTATCGGCTCCCCCTTTGCAGCTGCGATGCCGCAAAGCGGTCTCCAGAAGTGCCGGCTTCTCAAACAGATAGCCCACCGCCTGCTGCAGCGTGGCAATGCTCTCCATCCTCTAGACTCCTTCTTCTAAGCTAGCGGGCACGAACCGCCTCGGCCTCAGCTCTGGCGATCGCATCGCACCGCTCGTTCTCCGCATGGCCATCGTGACCGCGCACCCAGTTGGCCTCTACGCGGTGGGGGTGCGCACACACCTCGTACGCCTGCCAGAGATCGGGGTTTTTCACCCGGGCAAAGTTGCGCTTTCGCCACCCGGCCAGCCACTCGTTGATTCCGCGTACCACATAGGTGCTATCACTAAAGAGCGTCACCTCGCACGGCTCTTTGAGCACCTTGAGCGCCTCAATCACCGCCAGAAGCTCCATGCGGTTATTGGTGGTGTGCGCTTCACGCCCCTTAAGGGTGCGCTCCTTATCGCCATAACGCAAAATCGCGCACCAGCCGCCAGGGCCGGGGTTGCCCAGCGCGCTACCATCAGTAAAAAGCTGCACTGGCTTCATGGCCCCCCTCCGATCGTGCCGTTAAGATCGGCTGCACGCGGGCCGTACCCACCGCCATACAGCCTGGACAGCGGTGAAAGTAGAGCGGATACTCCCCCATGCACTCGCTACAGATATACTCAAACTCCAGATCCGCCATCTCGCGCTTTTCGCCCAGTGCAATCAGAAGCGAGAACTCAAACACCTCACTCTCGCTTGCAGCATCGATCCACCCTTTGGCGGTGTAGAGCTGACGCAAGAAGGGGTGCTTGCACGCCTCGGTCTCATTGAAGCGATCACGGGGCAGCCGCCAGAAGAGATCCATCGCCGCCTTGGCGCGGGATGCATCCACCTGCCGCCACGCTTCGCCCACATGGGTGTTGAAGAAAAACTCCAGCACCTGACGGCTCAAAAAGGGGGCCCGCTGCCATAGGGCCAGTAGCCGCTCGCGTTTATGCTCATCGCTCAAAGCGGCACTGGAGACGATCGATCCCGCCTGCAAAAAGGCCCGCGCACGGGTCGTATCCCGCCCCAGCTCCTCTAGCGCCTCTAGCACCTCCAAAGCCGCATTAAACTCCCGCATCTGCTCATAGATCACCAGCAAAATCTCCAGCGCCTCGGGGTTGCGCGCCTTGATCTTTAGCGCATCGAGCAGAATGTCACGGCTGCGCTTCATAAAGCCCGCTTTATGGTAGGTGCGCCCCAAAAGCACCATCACATCAACACGCACTGATTTGTTGGCCAGAATCTCCAAGAGCGCCAGATAGATCTTAATCGCCTCGCTATACTCGCCGCTTTTGTAGTAGATGGAGGCGAGCAGCATCAGCGAATCGGTGGAGTCTGGCTGCAGACTCAGTACACTTTTATAGTCGCGCGCCTTACGATCGGCCTCAAACCGCGAAAGAAAGCGGCTGAGCTTTTTGTCCTGATCCCGTCTGCGCAGAAGCCCCCACCAGTAGTTGGCCAGCGCCACCACCGCCACCACCAGCAGCAGCATCGCCACACTAAAGAGCGGATGGCGATGATCGATAAAGAGAAACTCCACGAGCCCACCCCTTGCGGCTAAAATGGGGAGATTATATCGCAGGGTGTGTTAGAGCGCAGGTTTTGGCCCCGGTGGCGTATAATGGGCTCTATGATCAAACAGGACTCAATCGAAGCGCTTAAAGCCCGGCTCGATATTGTCGAGGTGATCGGCAGCTATATCGAGCTCAAGCGCGCCGGTAGCACCTATAAGGGGTGCTGCCCCTTTCATGAGGAGCGCACACCCAGTTTTAATGTCAATCCCCAAAAGGGGTTTTACCACTGCTTTGGGTGCAAAGCGGGCGGGGATGTGATCCGGTTTGTCCAGGAGCATGAGCGCCTGGGCTTTAACGAAGCGGTGGAGAAGCTTGCCAGAGAGTACAACTTCGCCCTTGAGTTTGAGCAGGGCAGCCACGCTCCCAAGCCTAAAAACACCGCCCTTGTGGCGCTCAACCGGCTCTTTGTCGATACGCTGGGCCACCACCCCGAAGCGGCGGCCTACCTGCGCGATCGCGGCATCAGCGATGCGATGATTGAGCGCTTTGAGATCGGCTACGCCCCCGAAAGCCGCACACAGCTAGCCCGGCTTAGCCAGGAGAAGATCCCGCTACCCATGGCGATCGAGGCGGGGGGCTTTAGTGAGGGGGAGGGGGGCCGCCCCTACCCCCGCTTTATCGATCGGGTCACCTTCCCGATCCATAATCCGCAGGGGGTGCTGGTGGGCTTTGGCGGGCGCACCCTGGGCAACCATCCGGCCAAATATGTCAACTCCGCACAGAGTGCGCTCTTTAATAAGTCGCGGCTGCTCTATGCCTACCACCTGGCCCGCGATCGGGTGCTCAAAACGAAGCGGCTGATTGTCGCCGAGGGGTATCTGGATGTGGTGATGCTCCACCAGGCGGGCTTTGGTGAGGCGGTGGCCAGTCTGGGTACGGCCCTGACCGAGGGGCATCTGCCCCTGATCAAACGGCTGGATAATCCGGCGGTGATACTCGCCTACGATGGCGATAGTGCAGGCATCACCGCCGCCTACAAGGCGGCCACGCTTCTCTCGGCCCACGGCTTTAAGGGGGGGGTGGTGCTCTTTGAGGAGGGGCTCGATCCGGCCGACATGGTCAAAAACGGCCAGATCGAAGCGCTCAAAGCGCTGTTTGAGGGGGCTAAGCCCTTTGCCCACTTCGTGATCGATCGCCTGATTGAGGAGGCGATGGGCGAGTATGGGGGGCCAGAGGGGCGCGAGCAGGCGCGAAAACGGGTAGGGGCGTATCTCAATACCCTGGGCGCCCTCTCGGCGGAAGGGTTTGCCCACTACGCGGCCAGCCAGCTTGGAACCGATGTGCGCTATCTAAAGCCCCGATCGCAAGGGCGGCTCGCCCCCAGCAACAGCAGTCGCGCAGAGGGGGATCTCACCGAGCTGAGCGTCATTAAGACACTGCTTTTAGAGCCGGGGCTCTCTGAGGGGCTGATCGACTATCTGGATATCGGCCTCTTTGAGCGCCACGCGCAGCTCTTTGCGCTTATTGGGAGCGACCCCAACGAGCACGGTGAGCTGCGTGAACTTTTAAGCGATGATCGCATCCTGCCTCTAAGCGAGGAGGAGCTTCGCCAAAAGATCCGCCACCTGAGTATTGCACTGCTAAGGCGGCAGATGCGCCGTATCCGCACTATGCCGGGGGATTTTACGACCAAAAGCTTCCGGCTACGAAAGCTCCAGTCGGCACTCACGCAGCTTGAGCGCGGCCGACTGCTGCTGTGGGGCAGCTGGGACTAAAAGCGCAGCGCCGCCCCCATAAAGAGACCACCTACTGTCACATCGGCGTCGGCATCCACCCCGCTTAGACCATCGATATCGATCTTCTGGGTTCGATAGCCCGCCTCAATCGCCAGATCCACAATCAGGCTCAACGGCACCCAGCTCACCGTCAAACGGCTGTCGCTAAAGCTTGAGCCGCTGTAGCGGATCATCTTCGTATCCGCCTCAAGCGTCACACCGGTGCCCGGAATCGGCACCGCCACAGCCAGATAGCCCACCGGCAGCACAAAGTCCAGATCGGTCTTCTCGCTCTGCCCTACACTGCTCATCGCCAACTCACCGTCAAAGAGCTTCGCCCCCAGGCCAAAGTCGATGCTCACCAGCGGCAGTGGAAAGCCCCAGTAGAGCAGCACATCGGTCTGGGTGAGATCCAGCGTGGTGTCTGCGTCCACTCCAAAGGTCTCATCGCCAAACGCGATTGTCTGCTTGGCCGATCCATCGAAGCTCAGACTGCTTCGCTCCAGACGCAGATTGGGGATCACCGGAACGGGGTGGTTAAGATAGGCCCACATATAGAGGCTGTTTTCAGAGGAGAGGCCCGCATCCCGCTTGAGATTAAAGGCATCGCCTTCGTACTGTGCGTCACCGGAGGGCTCTGCCGACCAGATCCCCATCCCGGCACCAAAACCTAAAAACTCCGCCTGGGCGGCGCTGGCTAGCAGACCACTAAGGGCCAGGCCCGCTATAAACTTTCTCATCATCCCTCTCCTTTTTGGTTTGGATTCAAACTTCTTTAAGCCTAAATCGTTAAAATTTCGGCCTCACAACTTGTGGGGCTATAGCTCAGCTGGGAGAGCGCCTGCATGGCATGCAGGAGGTCAGCGGTTCGATCCCGCTTAGCTCCACCAACTCACCCCGATCTTAACACTAACGATTTCCATCTAACCAGACCATGATCCCCTTTTGGGCGTGGAGGCGGTTTTCCGCTTCGGTAAAGATGGTCTCTGCGTGGGCCTCGAAGGTCTCTTCGCTCACCTCTTCGCCCCGGTGGGCCGGCAGACAGTGCAGAAAGAGTGCGCCCTCTTTGGCCAGCGCCATCAGCGACTCATCCACCGTAAAGCCGGCGAAATCTGTAAGCCGTTTTTCGTTTTCGGCCTCCTGACCCATGCTGGTCCAGACATCGGTGGTGACCACGGTGGCCCCGCTAACCACCGCCTTTGGGTCGTGGCCGTAACGGATGATCGCGCCACTGCTTTTGGCAAAGCTCTCGGCCATCTGCACCCACCGATCGGGCAGCTCATACCCTTTGGGCGTGGCGATTCGCAGCTCAAAGCCCAGCTTGGCCGCGAGCATCAACCAGCTGGCCGCCATGTTGTTCCCATCGCCGATCCAGGCGACCACTGCCCCCTCGGCACACCCTCGCTCCTGCATCGTCATATAGTCCGCCATCAGCTGCACCGGATGAAAATCGTCACTCAGGCCGTTGATCACCGGCACAGGCGAGTGGGCGGCAAACTCCTCAAGCCGGGCGTGCTCAAAGGTGCGAATCATCACCATATCGCACATGCGGCCAATCACCCGGGCGGTATCTTTCATCGGCTCACCGCGTCCGAGCTGAATATCGCGGCTGGAGAGAAAGAGCGGATGCATCCCCAGCTGCCGTGCGCCCACCTCGAAGCTGACCCGGGTGCGGGTGGAGGACTTTTCAAAGATCATCGCGAGTGTTTTGCCGCTCATCAGTGGTTTAGCCTGGCCCGCTTTGAGATCGGCTTTGAGCCGGTGGGCGATGGAGAGCATCTCCAAAAGCTCCTCTTTTGAGAAGTCTTTAAGCCCTAAAAAGTGTCGCATTCTGGTTTCCTCACTCAAAATAGAAGCGCTAAGTCTATCACAAACCTAAAAGAGGCGCAGCTGCCGATCGAGTAGCGCACAGAGCTCTCTGGCGTGGTAGGTGATGATCAGATCCGCCCCGGCGCGCTTAAAGCTCACCATCGTCTCCATCAGAACCTTCTCATACTCGATCAATCCCGCCCTCTGTGCCGCTTTGAGCATCGCATACTCGCCGCTGACATTATAGACCGCCAAGGGCCGATCGCTCGCTTCACGGATGGCCCGCACCACATCCAGATAGGCCAGAGCCGGTTTGACCATCAGCACATCGGCCCCTTGCGCCTCATCTTCGAGGCTCTCAAGCACCGCCTCGCGGGCGTTTCGCGGATCCATCTGATAGGTGCGCCGATCGCCGTGCGAGGGGGCCGATTCGGCCACATCCCGAAAGGGACCGTAGTACCCGCTCGCAAACTTTGTCGAATAACTCATAATGGGCAGATTCTCATAACCGGCACTATCAAGCGCCGTGCGGATCGCGGCGATCATGCCGTCCATCATCCCTGACGGGGCGATCATGTCCGCACCCGCTTGAGCGTGGATAATCGCCTGATCGCCGAGCAGCTTGAGCGTGGCGTCGTTGGCCACGCTACCGGTTTTGGGATCGAGGATGCCGCAGTGGCCGTGATCGGTGTACTCACAAAAGCACAAATCGGTCATCACCACCAGATCGGGCAGGGCCGCTTTAAGCGCGCGCACGGTGGTGGCGATAATCCCCTCGCTGCTGAGCGCATCGCTGCCGACACTATCTTTTACATCGGGGATCCCAAAGAGCATCACCGCACAAATCCCCTCGGCATAGGCCGCCTCGGCCTCTTTGATCAGCTCATCGATGCTCAGCTGAAACACGCCGGGCATGGAGGCCACTTCGTTTCGGATCCCCTCGCCAAAGCGGGCAAAAAGCGGATAGATCAGATCGGTTTTTTTCAGATCGGTTTCGGCCAGCAGGTTTCGTAGATTTTCACTCTGTCGTAGACGCCGAAAGCGTTTATGCTCCATAACACCATCCTTAGCTTCTCGTAAATCGGACGATTTTAACCAGAGTTGGTTAAAATCCGCGCCATGAACGAAACCGAAGTGACCCTCTCTAGTGTCGCCAATCTTCCCAGCCGACACGGGCCTTTTAAGGTGCAGGCCTTTAAGGAGGGGCACAAAGAGCATCTGCTGATCTGGACCGAAAACCTCGCGTGTGAAGCGCCACTGGTGCGGGTGCATAGCGAGTGCGTGACCGGCGATGCGCTGGGTAGCCGCAAGTGTGACTGCGGCGATCAGCTCGATCAGGCGATGTTTCTGATCCAGAAGGCCGGCTGTGGGGCGATTTTATATCTGCGCCAGGAGGGGCGCAATATCGGTCTGCTCAACAAAATCAACGCCTATGCGCTTCAGGATCAAGGGCTCGACACCGTCGCGGCCAATCATCAGCTAGGGTTTGCCGACGATGAGCGCAGCTACGAGATTGCGGAGTTCATGCTGGAGCATCTAGGACTTAAACAGATCCGTCTGCTGACCAACAACCCCAACAAGCTCGAAAGCTTTGCTAAGATCACGATCGCAGAGCGGGTGCCACTGATTGCCGAGCCCAACGAGTACAATCGCGGCTACCTGCAGACCAAAAAGGAAAAGAGCGGCCATCTGCTCTAGGGAGGCGCCCCATGCCCAATAGCACTATGGACAAAGCTAAAGCGCTCCAGATACTGCGAGAGCACAAGCTGGAGTTTGCCCGCGATTTCGGCGTGGAGGAGATCGGGATCTTTGGCAGTTACGCGAGCGATCGGGCAACCCCTCAAAGCGATATGGATATATTTGCCAAGATGCCTCCGAAGTTTGATCGGGTGGTCCGGCTGCAAGAGCGACTCGAAAAGCTGCTCGGATGCCGTGTGGACCTCATCCGTTTGCGCAGCCAAATGAACGCCAGGCTGCGCGAAAACATCCAAAGAGAGGGGCTCTGTGCTTAGCCCAAATCAACGCGAAGATGTTTGCTCTACGCTGGAGAATATCCAGTTCTCTTTGGAGCTAATCGCCGAAAGATTTCAATCCATCCGGACAAGCGATGATTTTCTCGATAGCAAAGAGGGGCTAGAGCACCTCGACTCCATCTCCATGAGGCTGATTGCCATCGGTGAGGCCTTCAAAAATATCGACAAAATCAGTGATGGTGCCCTGCTTGAACCCTATCGTGATATTGAGTGGCGAGGGATAAAAGGGATCCGCGATAAGCTCTCGCACCACTATTTTGATATCGATAGCGAAATCATCTTTGATATTTGCGACACCCGGCTCAAGAGGCTCGCCTGGGCTGTAGACGACATGCTGCAGCGCCTAAAGGCTCAGGCTTGACACAGCAAGAAGAGGGTGCCTAAATGGAGGTGCTAAAAGAGCGACTTTTGGCCCACCGCCTGATCCTGCCAGAGCACTTTTATGATCGCTGTGCGCAGTACGCCAGTGCGCTGCTGGCGTGGAATAAGATCCACAACCTCAGCGGCGCAACGACGCTGGGGCAGCTGCGCGATCACCTCTTTGACAGCCTCTATCCGCTCACCTTTTTAGAGGACTTTGAGAGCGCGATCGATATCGGCACGGGTGCGGGGTTTCCAGGGCTGATCCTGGCGATGGCTAAAGAGCGCAGCCGCTTTGAGCTGATCGAGCCGCTTCAGAAGCGGGCGGGGTTTTTGCAGTTTGTGGTGAGCACGCTCAAGCTGAGTAATGCCACGGTGGTTAATAGCCGCATCGAACAGCTCACCCCCCACCGGGTGGACCTGATCACCTCCCGGGCGGTCAGTAGTGCTAAAAACCTCTACGATCTGAGCCTTCCCTTTATGGATCGCCAGACGCAGCTGCTTCTCTATAAAGGCCAAAACACCGCCGATGAGGCTGAGAGCATCCAGGCAGAGCGCATTCGCGCAGAGCACGCAACCTATCTACTGGCAAGGAGAGCGCCATGATCTCAATCGGAAAACTGCTGGTGCTGGCGCTGCTGCTTGTGGGGGTCTATTTCCTCTTCTTTCGCAAGCCGCGCAAAAAGCCCAAAGCCCCGCCAAAGCACGGGGAGGAGACCCTGACCCCCTGCGAGGCGTGTGGCACCTATGTCAGCCACGGTGAAGCGGTGATCAAAGATGGCCGCTTCTTCTGCTCCAAAAGCTGTGCTAAACTCCCTAGGTAAGGAGCAAAAATGGTTCTCATCGGAATTCATCCGGCTGTCGATCATGAAAAAGAGGTCTGCTTTCTAAAAAGCGCAGAGGCGATCAGCACCACCCCCACCGGAAGTCTGGTGGTGCTCGATTTTAACGAGTCGGATCTGGCGCTCTATGCCACCTGCGAGGTGCCGCTGGGGGGGATCGTGCACAATATCCGGGAGTTTGTGCTTCTGATGAACACCCGTGTGCGCTACGCGATCGCCTCTTTAGAGCTGGCCGCGGAGCTGCAAAAGCTCGCCGATCACTACCTGAGCGATGTGAAGGTGCTCGCCCACACGAAAGCTTCGGCGCTGGATACGGTGGCGCTGGCGGGCATCGACGGCATCCTGGTTAAGGCGTAGCGCCGTGGTGCGCAGCGCGATCGCCTCTTTGGCGCTGGCAACGCTGCTGCTGGCCGAAGTGCTTGTCGGCACCGCTCCCCAAGGGGGCGAAGATCGCTTTGTGCCCGATGGGGCCGATCTGAGCGTCTCGGTCTGGAGCGAGGGGCTGAGGGTGCCGTGGTCGCTGGTGTTTCTACCCGATGGGCGTGCGCTGGTGAGCGAACGAAACGGCGCCATTCGCCTTATCGATACCGAAGGACGGCTGCAAGAGGAGCCGCTAATAAGGCTGAGTGTCCACCATGAGGGCGAAGGGGGGCTGATGGGGCTGGCGCTGCATCCGGAGTTCCCCCAAAAGCCGTGGCTCTATGCGATGCACACCCACCGCGAGGGGCGCACCCTCACCAATCGGGTGGTGCGGCTGATCGTCACAGATGATCGCGCCCGTTTGGATCGCACCATCGTCGAGGGTATCCCCGGTGCACGCTTTCACAACGGCGGACGCATCGCTTTCGGCCCTGATGGTTACCTCTATATCACCACCGGCGAGATCTTCGATCGCGCCATTGCGCAGGATGTCGAAAATCTCGGCGGCAAGATTCTGCGCGTCGATGAATCAGGCACCATACCGGCGGATAACCCCTTTGAAAACGCGGTCTATAGTCTGGGGCACCGCAACCCGCAGGGGCTGGCGTGGCACCCTGAAAGCGGCGCGCTTTTTAGCAGTGA
>PWVP01000255.1 GCA_003561815.1 Campylobacterota bacterium
GTGGGTGAGGTCGCAGGTTCGAATCCTGTCATCCCGACCACTTAAACCCCTTTTTTTCTATACCCTTTGAATACTCACTCTAGCAGGCGACGCGACGGACGGACGGTTAAAGCTTAGCTCGTCTAACAGCTTGAGCATATTGTTAAAGGTGCTCTCCTCGGTCAGTGCCACCAGAGCGTTGATACGGTAGCGATTGCCACTTAGCGTGCGTTTGTCATCGCTTAGCTCCCTCGCTTCGAGCTCACCGCTCTCTTTAAACATCTCCTCATTATAGTGCAGTAGTGCCGGTTTGTGGCCATCGGTCAAGCTTCGCAGTGCAGGCTTGCTTTGTTGGTAGGCCCACAGGGCGTAGATCCGATCGGCTTCATCGATAAAGAGCGGCTCGGCTTTCAGTGTGCGTGGTTTTTCCCCCGGCTGCAGATAGGCAAACTCTGCCAGCCCTTCGGTGCGAAGATGGTCATAACCCGCCCATCCGATAGGCTGCCCTTTGAAAAAAAACTGCTCTTTCACATTGGTCATCAGGCTTCGCGTCTTTTCGGACCCTAGCACTTGAGTCAGTTGCGCCAGATCCTGCGTGGCCAAAATCAGCTCGACGCGTGATTCGCGTAGCACATCGTCGCCTAGATCGGTTTGGGCATCTAGCACCCGCTGGGCCTCATCGGCAAAGATCGAAACCGGCCTGCCCGGATCTAGCTGCGAGGTGTGTTTGACCAGCCTGGCAACGACTGAGGACATGAGCGGGCGCATCACGGAGACGCTAAGCTCCTGCGTATCGATCGAGACCAGCGCACCCTCTGAGAGCTTTTCGATGAGATCGGCGCCGTTTGGAGCGTTGATGCTGCTATGGGCGGCAAACTCCCGAAGCACAGCACTCGCGCTTAGCAGGATGCCCAGATGGCCACTAGCTGCATTCTCCTGCTTGATGAGCCGTGCATCACGATAGCCCTCTAGATCCTTTAGGATGCCTTGAATCGTCTCAGCCTCCCGCAGAATAAAGGCGAGCAGCTCGATCGGCGCACCTTGCTCGGCACTGCTGTGGATGTGTGCTGAGGAGATCGTGGCGATCTCTTCATATAGATCCAGTGTTTGCTGCAGGGACTCGGCACTATTAAGCGTCTCAAAGATCGATCGCAAAGTGGGCATGGGGGCCTTTAGGGGATCGCAGGCTCCTTTCTTGGCCAGACGGTGCCCGTGCAACAAGAGACGATAGGTGTTGCGCACCAGCGCAGCGGCTGATTCAGACCAGAACCGATCTTTAGAGTCGCCCAGTTCTCCCATGAGCGCGACAAGACCGTTTTCGCCCAGCATCTTTAGCAGGTTGATCTGCATTCCCCAGGGCTTGCCCAGCTCCTCTACGCGATCGATCGCTCCAGCCTGAAGGGCGATCGCCTTAAGACTGCGATGCTCTTTGCCTTTATAGTCAAACATCAGCACGCCGTGTCCCCGCTCGATACGGTCTTTGAGGTGGGGCAGGATAAAACCGGTGGTCTTGCCGCAGCCGGTCTGGCCGATGGCGATAGCATGGGTAAAACTAGGCTCTTTGACGCAGCTTTGCGTGGCGATCTGCTGTTGGGTCTGGTTGTTAAATCCGAGGCTCATGGGCGGTTCCTTTGGTGTTGTAGTGTCTGTTTCGGACGGCTAGAAGCTCAGCTTTCAGGTGCTGAAAGCCGCAACTACTGTGGCTTGGGCTCGACTCTTCGGGCCATAGCCAATCGGGGTTTGTGGGCGCGTCTGTATCGCCATAAAACTCCGCCGCTTTAGGTGTGGGCAGAGTCTGGCACTCCACTTCCAGTTCGGCATGGCCGATGGCGTGGTGCGAGCGCTTTTCATCACCCAAGATCAGCTCGATTTTTCGCACCAGCAGCGATCGGGCGGCGATTTGGCTTTTTGGGCTGATGGTCTGTTGTGCACGGGTGGAGACGATAGAGATCGCATAGCTGTCATTATCGACCTTGCGCCTTGCGCCGATCTCGACAAGTGTCTCAAAAAGCAGCCGGGTTGCCATGCTGCCAAACTGGTTGGCCTTTATGATGAGGATCGAGTCATCAAAAACCGTTTGCAGAGCATTTGGGCCCTTCGTGTTAAACGCGCGTATCGATGCTAGCGGTTCGATGGCACGCTTAAGATGCATGAGCGCTGCTCTGGTGAGCGGATGGGTTACCTCCTGGTACTCATCGCAAGACAAGGCACGAAGCGCGTCATTGGTCTGGGCTGCCTTGAGAGGTCCCATTTTTTTGTCAAACTCTGCAAGATAGTTTAGTTCATACGGATTTCTCTTTGACTGTTTTGGCTCTAGTCGCCTATTGATCCATATGTTGATGCCTTTAAAGCTAAAGGGCGGCACGACTTTGGCCAAATCCAGCGGGATCGGGCGGTCTTTTGCGGCGCTACCTATGGCTTCTAGCCGATCGTAGATGGCTACCGCCAGCTTGTAGACCGTATCGCTGGCAGTGGGGAGCTTTTGTTTGATAAACCGCTCAAATCCTTGTCGGCCCATCAAACTAAGCAGGTTAAGGGTGCAGGAGCCGTTTGGCTCAAGAACGCGCACATCATCGACGCGAGCACCCTCCTGTGCAAACTGCTTTGCAAAGAGACTCTCCAGCCCGGTGTGATCAAATACGATGATGCCATTACCCCGCCGGATACGGGCGCAAAGCTCCGATCGAACAGCAGCGGCATGATCGGCTCCACCGTAGTACGAGTGCGCTTGAGTGCTAAGTCGAGGAATCGTTTCCATTAGTTTCCTTTCTGTGTATCGCGATGGCTGATGGAGTCGATCAGCCCGTATTGGCACGCCTCTTGGGCGCTGAGGTAGAAATCCCGCTCTGTGTCTTTCTGGATACTCTTGAGCGGTTTGCCGGTGTTTTTGGCCAAAATATCGTTGATGATATTTTTGATCCGCAAAATCTCTTTAGCGGCAATCTCGATCTCGGTCGCCTGACCCTGTGCGCCGCCGAGCGGCTGGTGGAGCATCACCCGTGCATGGGGCAGTGCATGGCGCTTGCCTTTGGCGCCACAAGAGAGCAGAAACGCCCCCATCGAAGCGGCCTGACCGATGCAGATGGTCGCCACATCGGGCTTGATGTGCTGCATGGTGTCGTAGATGGCCATACCGCTCGTGATCACCCCGCCGGGGGAGTTGATGTAGAGGTAGATATCCTTTTCGGGATCCTCGGCCTCTAAAAAAAGCAGCTGCGCCACGATCGAAGAGGCGACTGCGTCATTGACCTCACTGCTAAGCATCACGATGCGATCTTTAAGCAGCCGTGAGTAGA
>PWVP01000191.1 GCA_003561815.1 Campylobacterota bacterium
AGGACATTACCCCAAGAATCTGTAGGAGTAGGTGCGGTGGATCTGTGGAGTCGTAGAGGAGCGGGGAAGCTATGACGCGGAGCTTTCACCGTCCGGAACGGCCCACCGTGGCCCGCGCTGTTGGCCGTTGACGCGAACGAGGCCCGTTGGCAGGTGCCTATGATGCCAAGTACAAGCAGCCGGCCATCACCGATCCAGAGGGTGTTACTGGTTGCCAGACAAACCGACGCCATTACCAAGGAGCCAAAGATGAAGAACCGCATCGTCAATGCCCTGAGTATCACAATCCTTCTGAGCCTTCTCCTGGCCCCGGTGTCCAGCGCCGGTGTGCGCGGCAGTGAGTATGCACAACCTTCGGACCAGCCGAGGGTGACGCTGCCGAATGCTGCGCTGGAGCAGGCGGCGCCCGAGCCAGTGAGCAGGTCGCAACCAAGCTCGACTCCCGCTGGCTCCCTCGGCGGGCCGAGGGCACAGGGCCCCTCTGTGGTCCAACCCCACCCCGGCGTGCCCGGTCAGTCGCTTGTGGATGTCCCGGGCGGGCTAGGGACCCAAGGCGACGGCACCTGGCGCACCTACACCAACGCCAACTCCGTGAATGATCTGGTATTGGAGGGTGACACCGTGTGGGCGGCCACCACGGGAGGTGTGGTTCGCTGGAGCGCCACCGATGGTAGCTACGTCAAGTACACTACCGCCGACGGCCTGGCAAACAACAATGTCAGCGCCATCGCCATCGACCACGCGGGGCACAGGTGGTTCGGCGCCTTCGGCGGCGTTAGCCGGTTCGACGGCACCACCTGGACCACCTACACCACCGCCGACGGCCTGGCCCACAACCGGGTCCGGGCCATCGCCATCGATCACGCAGGACATAAGTGGTTCGGTACCTACGGCGGCGTGAGCCGATTCGACGGCAATACCTGGACCACCTATACCACTGACGACGGGCTGGCAGACAACCGGGTCTACGCCGTCGGCATCGACGACGCGGGGCACATGTGGTTCGGCACGTGGGACGGCGTGAGCCGATTCGACGGCAATACCTGGACCACCTATACCACTGACGACGGGCTGGCGCACAACTCCGTCTACGCCATCGCCATCGACCATGCGGGGCACAAGTGGTTCGGTACCTACGGCGGCGGCGTGAGCCGGTTCGACGGCACAACCTGGACCACCTACACAACCGACGACGGCCTGGCGGGCAACTCAGTCCTCGCCGTCGCCATCGACCACGAGGGCCACAAGTGGTTTGGTACCTACTTCGGCGTGACCCGATTCGACGGCAATACCTGGACCACCTACACTACCGCCGACGGCCTGGTGCGCAACAGCGTCAAGGCCATCGCCATCGACCACGCGGGGCACATGTGGTTCGGCACGTGGGACGGCGTGAGCCGGTTCGACGGCACCACCTGGACCACCCACACCACCGCCGATGGCCTGGCGCACAACAGGGTCTACGCCATCGCCATCGACCACGAGGGCCACAAGTGGTTCGGCACCTCTTGGGGCGGCGTGAGCACCTTCGACGGCACCACCTGGACTACCTACACCACCGCCGACGGCCTGGCAAGCAACGATGTCCTCGCAATCGCCATCGACCACGCGGGGCACAAGTGGTTTGGCACCTGGGGTGGCGGCGTGAGCCGGTTCGACGGCACCACCTGGACCACCTACACCACCGCCGACGGCCTGACGCACAACAGGGTCTACGCCATCGCCATCGACCACGAGGGCCACAAGTGGTTCGGCACCTCTTGGGGCGGCGTGAGCGTGTTCGACGGCACCACCTGGACCACCTACACCACCGCCGACGGCCTGGCAAGCAACGATGTCCACGCCATCGCCATCGATCACGCAGGACATAAGTGGTTCGGTACCTACGGCGGCGGCGTGAGCCGGTTCGACGGCACCACCTGGACCACCTACACCACCGACGACGGCCTGGCGGACAACTGGGTCTACGCTATCGCCATCGACCAGGAGGGGCACAAATGGTTCGGCGGCACCTCCTGGCCCGGCGGCGGCGTGAGCCGGTTCGACGGCACCACCTGGACCACCTACACCACCGCCGACGGCCTGGCGAACAACTATGTCCGCGCCATCGCCATCGACCACGCGGGGCACAAGTGGTTCGGCACCAGGGGCGGCGTGAGCCGGTTCGACGGCACCACCTGGACCACCTACACCACCGACGACGGCTTGGCGGACAACGACGTTCGCGCCATCACCATCGACCACGAGGGGCACATGTGGTTCGGCACCATGGGCGGCGTGAGCGTGCTCGAGACTGAGAGCGCCCAGACGTACACCATCTCAGGTCACGTGCGCGATGGTGCTGGTGCACCAATCGCCGGTGTGACAGTGTCGGCCGGACCCGGTGCCCTCGCCACCACCGACGCCAGTGGCGGATATGCCATCACCGGCCTTGTCACTGGCACCCACACCGTCACACCGAGCAAGACTGGTTGGACGTTCAGCCCTGAGGCCCGCACCGTGAGTGTGCCGCCGGACGCGACGGGGCAGGATTTCGCGGGGAACTACGAAGGCGCAGGAGCGGACGTGGCAGACAGTGCTAGATCAACGGTGCGGCCTGAGGGTGGCATTGGCAGTAATGCCTACGCAACAACCGATGATCCCAGAGCCTTTCTAGTAGGAGTCTACATCAGAAACAGGAGGGACCAGCCGCTGCCCGGAAGACACGTGACCTTGAGCACGGACGCACCTGACGTAGTGGTGCTGGAGCAGCCAAGTGAGCCAACGGACGGGTGGGGACGCACAATCGGCGTAATCACTACCTTGGACCGCGTCGGCCAAGCTTCGGTGACTGCGCACGTGATCGAGGACGGTATAGCTGTGGAAGACTCCATGGTTGTGCGTGTCTTTGCCCCGGACGACCCGCTGCAGAACTATGCGATCTTGGAGGAAACAAAACAACAGATCTACCAGATGCTAGCGAGCGCCAGGTCAGTAGCTGAGATCGGTGACTTCTTTGGCCAGGATATGAAGGACAAAGAAGTCGAACTCACGGCATCTGCCTTCTCGGCAATCGTCCTCAAACCGATCACAGGAGTCGCCATTCCCGCAGGATCCAAGCGCCTCCTCTTCCCGGGAATAGGTAAGGAAGTCGCGGGGCAGCCGATATCCCCCAGCCCTGTAATCGAAGCGGCCCAGTATTGGAGGGAGGGGCAGACAGCGGCAGCCCTGATTACGGGTGCAATGCCATTAACTAAAGGCATGGTCGATGTCACTTCGAAGTCACT
>PWVP01000122.1 GCA_003561815.1 Campylobacterota bacterium
AAAAAGAAGCTTATCGGTGAGCTGGGGGATTATGTCTACAAGCACGGCGGTATTCGCGATACGGCGGAGTTTCTGGACAACCTAAAAAACATGGGTTACAAGTACGCCACCCACGCGGGCATCTCCATCTCAGCAGCGGATATTATTATCCCCGATGAGAAAGAGAAGCTCATCGCCACCGCCAAAAAGAAGGTAAAAGAGGTTCAGGGCCAGTACGCTTCGGGTCTTCTGACCGAGCAGGAGCGCTACAATAAGATCATCGACCTCTGGACGGATACCAACAACAAGGTCGCCGAGGGGATGATGACGCTGGTTAAAACCGATAAAGATGGCTTTAACTCCATCTACATGATGGCTGACTCCGGTGCGCGGGGTTCAGCAGCGCAGATTCGTCAGCTGGCCGGTATGCGGGGCCTGATGGCCAAGCCGGACGGTTCGATTATCGAAACCCCGATTATTTCAAACTTTAAAGAGGGTTTGAATGTGATCGAGTACTTTATCTCGACACACGGTGCACGGAAAGGTCTGGCCGATACCGCCCTTAAGACCGCAAACGCCGGTTACCTGACCCGAAAGCTGATCGATGTGGCCCAGAATGTGCGCGTCGTCATGGAGGATTGCGGCACCCACGAGGGGGTCGATCTGACCGCCATCACGGTCGGCGGCGAGCTGATCGAGTCGCTTGAGGATCGGGTTTTAGGCCGCGTGATTGTGGAGGATGTGGTCGATCCGGTAACCAATGAGGTGCTCTTTACCGAAGGGACGCTCCTGGATGAGGAGAAGGTTCAGGTGATCGCCGATGCCCAGATCAAGTCGGTCAAAATCCGCAGCCCGCTCACCTGCAAAGCGGGCCGTGGTCTCTGTGCGAAGTGTTACGGCCTCAACCTGGGTGAGGGCAAGGTGGTCAAAAAGGGTGAGGCGGTCGGTATCGTCGCCGCCCAGTCGATCGGTGAGCCGGGCACCCAGCTGACGCTGCGCACCTTCCATGTGGGGGGCACCGCGTCACGGACCCAGGAGGAGCGCCAGATTGTTGCGGACAAAGAGGGCTTCGTGCGCTACTACAACCTAAAGGTGTTCCGCAACGAAAACGGCCACAACATTGTCGCCAACCGCCGAAACGCCGCCGTGCTGCTGGTGGAGCCGAAGGTCAAGGCCCCCTTTAGTGGCACCATCCGAAGCGAGATTATCCACGACGAGCATATCCTGATCGTCGATAGCGGCAAAGAGCAGGCGCGTTTCCACCTGCGCCGCCAGGATATCGCCCGGCCCAACGAGCTGGCCGGTGTTTCGGGCAAGATCGAGAGCAAGCTCTATCTGCCCTACAAAGAGGGGGAGAAGGTGGAAGCCGATGAGAGTATCGTCGAGCTGATCAAAGAGAGCTACAACATCCCCGGACGGATCTCCTATGGTGCCGAGCTGATGGCCGAAGATGGCGCGCCGGTGCCGATGAAGATCATCGCACAGGCCAAGGGTGTGGTGAAATACTACATGCTCAAAGGCGACTACCTCGAGCGTACCCATGAGATTAAAGCGGGCGATAAGATCACCGCTAAGGGGCTCTTTGCGGTGGTGGCTGACGATGAGGATCGTGAGGCGATCCGCCACTACATCGTGCGCGGCTCGGTAATCGATGCTGATGATAACGCACGGGTGGATCTCAAGACACAGCTGGCCCACCCTGAGGCGAGCGAACAGACGGTGATTGCGGAGTGGGATCCCTACTCCAACCCTGTGATTGCCGAGGCGGCGGGTAAGGTGCAGCTAGAGGATCTTGTCCCCGGCGTGACCGTCAGTGAGCAGTTTGACGAGCTCACCGGCCAGACCCGTCTGGTGGTGAACGAGTACTATCCGCCCGAGTATAAGCCCGCTGTGGTGCTGGCAACCAAAGAGGGGCAGATTCTGCGTTACAGCCTGGAGCCCAAAACGGCGATCTATGCTCAGGATGGCGCCGAGGTCTCTTTAGCAACGGTTCTGGCCAAAATGCCTAAAGCGGTGGCCAAAAGCCGTGATATCACCGGTGGTCTGCCCCGGGTGAGCGAGCTGCTTGAGGCGCGCAAACCCAAAGATGCGGCCCACTTGGCCGATATCGACGGCGTGGTGCAGTTTGGTAAGCCGGTACGGGGCAAGCAGCGCATCAGCGTGGTGGGTGAGAACGATATCGCCGTGGAGTACCAGGTGGATAAAAACAAACCGATCCTCGTACGCGAAGGGGAGTTTGTTCACGCCGGTGAGCGGCTGACCGATGGCCAGACCTCCAGCCACGATATTCTTCGTATCCTGGGGGAGAAGCAGCTGCAGCAGTTCATTGTGAGCGAAGTTCAGCTGGTTTATCGCCGCCAGGGGGTTGTGATTAGTGACAAGCACCTGGAGGTGATCATTAAAGAGATGTTGCGTCAGGTGAAGATTGTTGATAGCGGTGACACCAAGTTTATCGTCAACGATCTCATCAGTCGTCGCCGGTTTGAGGAGGAGAACGCACGCATCGTGAAGCTAGGCGGTGAGCCTGCACTGGCCAAGCCGGTGCTGCTAGGGATTACCCGCGCAGCGGTGGGGGCAGACTCCATCATCTCAGCCGCCAGCTTCCAAGAGACCACCAAAGTGCTCACCGAGGCCTCCATCGCCGGTAAGTTTGATCACTTAGAGGATCTCAAAGAGAATGTGGTGCTGGGTCGATTGATCCCGGTGGGAACCGGAATCTACCGCCGAAAAGCGCCTCTGGTGCGAACCCAATCATAAAAGGCCCTTTGTTGGGCCTTAAATTAAGAGGTAATTAAACTAAATTTGTCTAGTATTCGCTATTCGTTTTCCCCCTTTTTGGCCTCTGCCGAGTTGGGGATATCTGTTTTTAAAGAAAAAAAGGAGCCTTATGCCGACTATTAATCAGTTGGTTCGCAAAGAGCGCAAGAAAGTGATTACCAAATCCAAGTCGCCTGCGCTGGTGAACTGCCCCCAAAGACGCGGTGTCTGCACCCGTGTCTACACCACCACCCCCAAAAAGCCCAACTCCGCACTGCGGAAGGTGGCCAAAGTGCGCCTCACCAGCGGTTTTGAGGTGATCAGCTACATTATGGGTGAAGGTCACAACCTCCAGGAGCACTCCATTGTGCTCGTACGCGGTGGCCGGGTTAAAGATCTGCCCGGTGTAAAATACCACATCGTTCGTGGCGCACTCGATACCGCTGGCGTGGCCAAGCGGACCGTGAGCCGCTCTAAGTACGGCGCCAAGCGGCCCAAAGATAAGAAGTAAAGGTTAGTCGATGAGAAGAAGAAAGGCACCCGTACGGGAGGTTCTGCCCGATCCGATCTATAACAGCAAAGTTATTACAAAATTTATCAACGCGCTGATGCTCGATGGCAAAAAGGCGGTCGCCCAGTCGGTGATGTACCGTGCGCTGGAGCTGGCAGAGAAGAAGGGCGGCGAGAAGGGCATTGAGCTCTTTGAGCGCTCTTTGGAAAATGTGAAGCCTTTGGTGGAGACCCGCAGCCGCCGTGTGGGCGGGGCGACCTATCAGGTTCCCGTTGAGGTTCGTCCGGTGCGCCAACAGTCACTGGCGATCCGCTGGCTGATCGCCGCTTCTCGCAAGCGCAATGAGCGCACCATGATCGAGCGTCTGGCAGGCGAGATTGTCGATGCGGCCAATGAGCGCGGCACCACCTTCAAGAAAAAAGAGGACATGCACAAGATGGCCGAGGCCAACAAAGCGTTTGCCCACTACCGATGGTAAGCCACCCGGCCGATCATCTTTTCTTTTCTGTCCGCCCAAAAGGGGCGGGCAGCCACTTTCACCACCACCCTTTGCAAGGATAATCCATGGCACGAAAAACCCCATTTGAACGCGTAAGAAATATCGGTATTGCCGCTCACATCGATGCAGGCAAAACCACCACCACCGAGCGGATCCTCTTCTACACCGGCGTACAGCACAAGATCGGTGAGGTGCACGACGGCGGTGCCACCACCGACTGGATGGCCCAGGAGAAAGAGCGTGGCATCACCATCACCTCAGCGGCGGTCACCTGTTTTTGGAATAACCACCAGATCAACATTATCGACACCCCCGGGCATGTGGACTTCACCATTGAGGTGGAGCGCTCCATGCGGGTTCTCGATGGTGCCGTAGTGGTCTTCTGCGCCGTAGGCGGCGTTCAGCCCCAGACCGAGACGGTTTGGCGCCAGGCCAACAAATACGAAGTGCCGCGCATCGTCTATGTGAACAAGATGGACCGCATCGGCGCAGACTTCTACAAAGTCGAGGGGCAGGTAAAGGAGCGCCTGAAGGCCCGCCCTGCACCGATTCAGATTCCTATCGGTGCGGAGGACGCCTTTGATGGCGTCGTGGATCTTATCAGCATGAAGGCGATCGTCTGGGATAAAGAGGCGGCCATGGGTTCAGCCTACCATGTTCAAGAGATCCCTGAGGCGCTCAAAGAGAAGGCCGAGGAGTATCGTGAGAAGCTGGTCGAGGCGGTCTCGGATGTGGATGATGAGATTGCGATGAAGTTTCTTGAGGGCGAAGAGATCAGTAACGACGAGCTCAAAGCGGCCCTCAAAAAAGGGTGCCTCTCGCTGGAGCTGGTTCCGATGCTTTGTGGCACCTCCTTTAAGAACAAAGGGGTTCAGACCATGATCGATGCGGTGATCGACTATCTGCCCGCTCCGCACGAGGTGGTCAATATCCGCGGCATCGATCCCAAAACCGATGAGCCGGTCAATGTGCCCAGTAAAGAGGATCACACCTTTAGCGCGCTCGCCTTTAAGATTATGACCGATCCCTTTGTGGGTCAGCTCGCCTTCGTGCGGGTCTACTCGGGCAAGCTGGAGTCGGGCAGCTATGTCTTCAACTCCACCAAGGATAAAAAAGAGCGTGTTGGCCGTCTGCTGAAGATGCACGCCAACAAGCGCGAAGAGATCAGTGAGCTCTATGCCGGGGATATCGGTGCGGTCGTTGGCCTGAAGGACACCCTCACCGGTGATACCCTCTGCGATCCGGCCAACCCGGTTATCCTCGAGCGGATGGTTTTCCCCGATCCGGTGATTTCGGTAGCGGTGGAGCCTAAGACCAAGGCCGATCAGGAGAAGATGGGCGTAGCGCTTAAGAAGCTGGCTGAGGAGGATCCCTCTTTCCGCGTTAGCACCGATGAGGAGTCGGGCCAGACCTTGATCGCCGGTATGGGTGAGCTGCACCTGGAGATCCTAATCGATCGGATGATGCGTGAGTTCAAGGTTGAAGCCGAAGTGGGTCAGCCCGAGGTGGCCTACCGCGAAACCATCAAAAAGAGCGTTACCCAGGAGCACAAGTACGCCAAACAGTCCGGTGGTCGTGGTCAGTACGGCCATGTGCATATCCGCATCGAGCCCAATGAGGCGGGTGCGGGGTATGAGTTCCTCGATGAGATTAAGGGTGGCGTGATTCCCCGCGAGTATATCCCGGCTGTCGATCGCGGTATTCAGGAGGCGATGAAGGGTGGCGTACTGGCAGGCTACCCCATCGAAGATCTGAAAGCAGCGGTCTATGACGGCAGCTACCACGATGTGGACTCCTCGGAGATGGCCTTTAAAGTGGCCGCCTCCATGGCCTTTAAAGAGGCGTGTAAGAAAGCGGGCATCTGTCTGCTTGAGCCGATGATGAAGGTGGAGGCGGAGATGCCCGAGGAGTACATGGGGGATGTGATTGGCGACCTCAACCGCCGTCGTGGCCAAATCCAGTCGATGGAGGATACTTACGGCGTGAAGAAGGTGACAGCGATGGTGCCGCTTTCGGAGATGTTTGGCTACTCCACCGATATCCGCTCCATGACCCAGGGGCGCGGAACCTACAGCATGGAGTTTGCTCACTATGAAGAGGTTCCGGGCAATGTGGCCGAGGAGATCATCAAAAAGCGCAACGGCTAATTCGCGCCGGTTTCACGGGGCTGGCACCTTCGGGTGTCGGCCCTTTTTTTATGCCCGCTTAACACTCACTTTACACTTCTGTTCTATCATCACAAAAAACCTAAAGGATTGTCGTGGAACCGGTCTCGTTTATCGCTATCGCCACTTTTGGCCTCCTGGTGGGCTTTGGCCACTGTATCGGAATGTGCGGAGGGATCGTCATCGCATACGCCACCGCCAAGATAAAAGCGGGGCAATCCAAGCTCTATCAGTTCTTCGCCCATCTGGCCTACGGGTTGGGGCGCACCACCAGCTACGCCGTTTTGGGGGGGATTGTCGGGCTTTTGGGCAGTGTCTTTGCCATTACGCCCACCATGCGCGCTGTGGTGCTGGCCATTGCGGGGGTACTGATGATTCTTATCGGCCTCTCACTGATGGGCAAGCTCAACATCCTCAACTCCGCCCAAAACAGCGGCCTGAGCGAGACCGGGTGGTTTAAACGCACCTTCGCCCGCCTGATCGCCTCACCCAGCTTTGGCAGCTTCTACGGCTTAGGGGTGATGAACGGCTTTCTGCCCTGTGGGCCGGTCTACACTGCCCTGGCGATGACACTGCCGCTTGCCAGCGTGGCCGGTGGTGCAACCGGTATGGCGATCTACGGCCTGGCCACCATTCCGGCGCTTTTGGTGCTCGGCACCGTGGTCGGCTTTATGAAGGAGTTTCGCTACCGGGATCTCTTTAACCGTCTGGCGGCCATCTCGGTGATCCTCTTTGGTCTCTACACCCTCTTTAAGGCGTGGCGGCTCTACATGAGCCCGGCGATGATGATGGGGGGCATGGAGGATGGTTCTGCAATGGGTTGCCACTAAGCCCCAAGCCGTTACACTTTCGCTTTTATAAAGGCGAGTTTTGGATTTTTGGCAGATCTTTATTCTGGCGGTGGTGCAGGGGCTAACTGAGTTTCTGCCCATCTCCTCCTCGGCGCACCTTATTCTGGTTCCGGTCTTTACCGAGTGGTCCGATCAGGGACTCACCTTCGATGTGGCGGTGCATTTAGGCAGCCTGATTGCGGTGATCACCTACTTTCGTAAGCAGATCGGGCTGATGATTGTTGACTGGTTTCGGTCGCTACTTACCCGGCGACAGACGAGCAATAGCCACCTGGCCTGGGCGATTATCTGGGCCACCATCCCGGTGGGCTTGGCGGGCCTGATGCTCAAAGGCTACATCGAGACCGACTGGCGTTCGCCGGTGGTGATCGCCTTCTCGCTGATCGGCTTTGGGCTTTTGCTGGGCTATGCCGACTGGAATCATAAGGGTAAACGCGATGAGCACTCCCTTGGTTGGAAAGATGTCCTCATTATCGGCTGTGCTCAGGCGCTGGCACTCATTCCGGGCACAAGCCGATCGGGCATCACCATGACCGCCGGGCTGCTGGTGGGACTCAGCCGCGAGGCGGCAAGCCGCTTTAGCTTTTTGCTGGCGATTCCGGTGACGGTGCTGGCCATCGGCCTGGAGACCTTTGAGATTACCCGCGTAGATGAGCCGATTATGTGGGATACGCTTCTTTGGGGGGTGCTGCTCTCGGCCATTAGCGCCTTTATCTGTATCCACTACTTTTTAAGCTTTATTAAGCGGATCGGAATGCAGCCGTTTGTAATCTATCGCATCGCACTGGGGCTGCTTCTGCTCTGGGTTTTCTGGCTATAAGGAGCGAATATGAATCTGACACATCTGGATGAGAGACACCGGCCCAAGATGGTCGATGTCTCCCAAAAGACGGCCACAATCCGCGAGGCGCGCGCCAGCGGCATTATCACGATGAGCCCGGCGGCCTACGAGGCGATTGTCCAGGAGCAGGTGAAAAAGGGGCCGGTGCTGCAGACAGCGATTATCGCGGCGATCCAGGGGGCGAAAAAGACGCCCGATCTGATCCCCATGTGCCATCCGCTGCTTCTAAGCGGTGTGCAGTGCGATATTGAGGAGCAGCCCCGGAGCCATAGCTTTAAGCTGCTGGTCACGGTGCGTCTTAGCGGCAACACCGGCGTGGAGATGGAGGCGCTCACCGGTGTGAGTGTGGGGCTTTTGACCATCTATGACATGGTCAAAGCGATCGATAAGGCGATGGTGATTGGCCCGGTTCAGCTGGAAGAAAAGAGCGGAGGAAAAAGCGGTGACTTTAGACGGACAGACCCCTGAGATCGCCTACCCGTGCCACTGGGAGTACCGGCTGGTCGGGCGCGATGCCGATGTGATGCAGACGCGGGCAGCGGCGATTATGGGCGATCGTGAACACACCCTCAAAAGGGGCCATCAGAGCAAAAAGGGCACCTTTATCAGTCTCCATCTCAAAGCGCTGGTCTTTAGCCACGACGATCGGCGCGCGCTCTTTGATGCGCTTCGCGCCGATAGCGCCTTTCTTCATGTGCTATAGCACAGGCGCGTCGTAGGCCTCCGGCTCGTCGGTGTAGACAGTGACATTGTACGCCTCCACCAGGCCATCAGGGCTCAAGCAGTGGCGCTGAAAAAAGGAGACAATCTCCTGACGCTGGCAGTGGGCGCGGAAGCTCGCATCATCCCGCCACGCCTCGTGAAAGACGATGGGGTAGCTCTGCCCGTCGGCAAAGGGGTGATGGGGGATGTGGCGGGTGACGCGGTAGTAGAGACACCCCTCTTCGCGCAGGGTGTTGGGCTCTAAACGCTGGAGCGTCTCAAAGAGTTCGCGCGCTTTACCCTCTTTGGGTTTGAAAGCGGCGGTGCAGTAGATAGTTTTAGACACTGTTTCTCCTTTTTATGATTTAAGGGGCAGGGTGATGATGAAGGCGGCCCCTTGATCCTGGTTGCGCGCCTCGAGGGTGCCGCCCATGCTCTTTTCGAGCACCATCTTGCATATCTGAAGGCCGATGCCGGTTCCCTTCTCCCCCTTGGTGGTGACATGGGGCTCAAAGAGCTTCTCAGGCAGCAGCGCCTCATCGATGCCACCGGCATTATCGCTGATGGTGATCATCTGGTGGGCCTGATCTCTGCTAAAGCGGATGGTGATCAGCGGCTTTTCGATTTCGCGCTCTTCGAGGGCATCTTTGGCGTTGCTGATGAGATTGAAGACCGCCTGCTTAAACTCATTGGGGTAGCCGACGATATCGCACACACCGCTCTGCTCGATTTTCACCTCGATAGAGCGCCGTTTGAGGGAGGCCGAGAGGATGCGCAGGATGTGCTCGACCGCGTGGCGCGCATCAAACGCGACCCGCTCCTTGGTGGGGCTAAAGAAGTTTTTAAAGTCATCGATCGTCTGGGCCATAAACGCCACCTGCTCAAGGATAACCCGCTCACCCTTAGCCAGTGGCTTGGGCTCAATCTCATCATAGGCGATCATATCCAGGGCATTTTGGGCTGAGAGGGCGATGGCGTTGAGCGGCTGCTTCCACTGATGCGCGATCGCGCCGATCATCTCCCCCATCGCCGCCATCTTCGACTGCTGGATTAGTAGCGAGGCTTGAGCCTGGCGCTCACGCTCAAGCTCCAGACGACGACTCACCTCCTGCTCCACCCGCTCTTCGAGGGTTTTGTTGATGCTCTGAAGCTCCTGGGTTTTGGCCGCCACCTGGTTGGAGAGTGCCCGCTTGATAAACCAGAGAATAACCAGCGCCACCGCCAAAAGCCCCATCAGTGCCAGCAGAAGGTAAAAAAGCGCCGTGCTGATGGGTGGCTCATCGTAGAGGTGATCAAACCACTCGCGGTGCAGGGCGTCATAGGTGCCATCGGCCCGGACGATCGCTAGCCCCTCATTGAGAATGGCCAGCAGCTCCCAGTTGCCCCGCTGCACGGCAAAACAGAAATCTTGACGAAACCGGGTCAGGGGCCTGGAGAGCAGCTTGAGATTTTTCAGATCCATCTGCTTTAGAAGGCCCTGGGCGACTAGCTGCTGCACCACCACCGCATCCCCTTCGCCCTGGGAGAGTCTTTTAAACGCCTCTTCAAAGGTGGTCGTCAAAATCAGATGATCGCTGATCTGCTCTCTTCGTAGAAACTCCTCGGCATTATCCCCGCGCATCACCAGGATCGCTCGACCTTTAAGATCCTCTGCCTGCTGGATATCGCTCCCTTTGCGCACCACAATCCCGCCAAAGAGCTGAATATAGGGGGTGGTAAAATCGTAGAGCAGCTCCCGTTCGGGTGTGCGCCCCACCAGCGGGAGCGCATCGATCTGGCCGCTGGCGAGATCGCTCTGGAGCTTGCTCCAGGGCCCCACCTCGAAACTCACCTCTTTGCCCATCGCCTCCAGTGCCGCGCGCATCAGCGCCACAGAGAAGCCATCGGCGCGCCCATCGGGCAGAACGATTGAGAAGGGCGGGTAGTCCAGCTCGCTGGCAGAGCGGATATGGCCGATGTCGCGATAGCTGGGGGTGTGCGGGTGCCACCTTTGATAGATCTCTAGATAGTCAGGTGAGCGCAGCAGCTCTTGAAGGGCGCTATCCAGCCGCTTGAGCAGATCCGGTCGATCGGCCCGGACGCGAATGGCCCGCTTGATCTCTTTAATCGGCGCGCCAAAGGGGGCGATCTGATCCTTTAGCCCCTTTTGCTGGATCATGGCCATAATGGGGGTGTCCGGGTAGATCAGGATATCGATGCGCCCAGAGAGCAGGGCGTTGAGCGCCTCCTCTTTGGTTCTAAAACGCAGCAGCGCTTTGTGGGGGTGCGCCTCTATCAGATCTTCGCCGACATTGCCGATCACAACCCCCACATGCCGATCGGCGATGTCGTCTAGATGGTGCAGATTGGCAGTACCTGTCCGTCGAAACATCTGGATGTGGATCGTCTCGATGGGGGTGCTAAAGAGCGCTTTGGCTTCGCGCTGGGGGGTGATGCCGGAGTTGGGGACGACATCGCCGATCCCCTCTTCAAAAGAGGCGCGGTTGGAGTCAGCCCAGCTATCAAAGAGCAGATACTCAATCTCGAGATTGGCCCTCTGGGCTACCGCTTCGATAATCTCGATCGCAAAACCGGTAGGCTGGCCGTCGCTATCGAGCGTGTACTGAGGCGGGAAGTTTTTCAGAGCGTGGACGGTGATCCGCTCACCCGAGGCGCTAAGTAGCGGTGGCAAAAAAAGCAGTAGCGCCAGCAGCGCGCTCGCGGCCCTTAAGATCATGTGCGCTCTGTGGATGTGCGCTTTGAGCCCAGGGGGCGCTTAGGCGCGATTGGTATAGACCGCCTGAACATCGTCATCCTCCTCGATACGCTCAAGGAGCTTTTCGATCTCGGCGTGCTGTTCGTCGGTAAACTCCACCGGCGAGACGGGCAGGTACTGTAAGGCAGCGCTTAAGGGGACAATCTCAAGCGCCTCCAGGGCACTGGCCAGCTCGCCGAAGCTGGTGTAGTCGCCGTAGACATAGACGGTATTGCCATCTGTCTCCATCTCATCGAGTCCGGCATCGATGAGGGCAAGCTCTATCTCCTCCAGATCCGTTTCGTCGCTCTTTTCAAACTCAAAGACCGCCTTACGGTTAAAGAGAAACTCCAGCGATCCGGTCGGTACCAGCTGCCCGCCCGCTTTGCTGAAGTAGAGTTTGATGTTGGCCACGGTGCGGGTGGGGTTATCGGTGGCGGTCTCGATAATCACCATCACCCCGTGCGGCCCCTTACCCTCGTAGCGCACCTCGCTGATCTCGGCAGCCCCTTTGCCCTCGGCCCGTTTGATGGCCGCTTCGATGTTGTCTTTGGGTAGGTTCTGGGTCTTGGCCGTCTGGATCGCGCTTCTAAGGCGCGGATTCATCTCCGGGTCGCTGCCACCCTCTTTAGCGGCGATGGTGATGGCGCGGGCCAGCTTGGGAAAGACCCGCGACATATTGGCCCACCGCTTCTCTTTGGCGGCGCGGCGGTACTCAAAAGCTCGGCCCATAGTGGCGCTCCTTGGGGGAAAATGTGGGCGCTATTATAGTCCAGTAGGGCTGATCAGGTTTTCGGGCCATCGGAGCTGTCATCGAGCACGCACACCTGCTTCTGCACCCGCTGATGCGTTACCAGCTCTTGAACCAGTGCGCTGCGAATCGCTTTGAGGATATGTTTGGCCAGATGGTTCTCTAGCCGGATCTCCTGATCGCCACAGACGAGCGAGAAGTTTTTGCGGTTAAAGTGGTTATCCAGCGCATGGGTCTTCTCACTCAGATCGGCCAGCCGCGCCTCTAGCTCCTCGATATCGTTTGCCATCTCCTGCTCATACATGCCGCGCCTTTAATGTGGTTTCTTTAATAGTACCCCAAAAGCTTAACAGGGAGCTAAAGAATCAGCATCCCGTCACCGTAGCTGTAGAAACGGTAGCGCTCTTGGATCGCCTCCTGGTAGAGCGCGCGGGTCTTTTCAAGCCCCAAAAAGGCGGCCACCAGCATCAGCAGGGTCGATCGGGGCAGGTGGAAGTTGGTCATCAGGTGATCGGTGCAGATC